>JAJYAH010000721.1 GCA_021779635.1 Pseudomonadota bacterium
TGGATGACGTTGATGCGCGGACCGTGCCCGGTGCCCACATATTCGTAATAAGCAAGCCGCCGTGCCTGTTGCTCGGCGGCCGGAAGGCCGGATGCGGCGACCGAGCGGATGGTCGTGGTTCGCGCATAGCCGACGATCGGCGGCAGATCGGGAAAGGGACATACCAGCGGCTTCGTCGTGTAGCCGGTCAGGCGGCGTTCCGGCGCGACGATCTCCAGCGCGTTGCAGATGGTGGGGGTGTCATGGCGCGCCAGCGCTTCGAGGAGTGCAGCAGGCAGCGGCGCATTGCTGGAATTGGTCACGGGCGTTCTCTCCAGATTTAGGGGCGGCCAGTTTCTCAAGGCCGCAGGCTTGTCTGCCTATACCCGACCAGCGCGCGATCAGCAAAAGCGGAACATGATTTTGGGGGAACCAGCTCAGCCATCGTTGACGTCGGAATTCAAGGCGTAAAGCTGACGGCCCGTCGAACAGGCCGCTCAGTTCAGCCGAGCCGGCCGGTTGTCCTGTTCAGGCTCGGCCGCCGGCGCAGGAAAAGGCGGCGCCGGATTTGATGGCGTAACACCAGCCGGCGTGACGGCTGGCGCGGCGGCTTTGCGTTCATGATCGCGATAGGATTTCCATCCGGCCGGCAGGCTCAACAGGTAAAGCACTGAACCCGCCGAAAGAATGTACCAGGGATAACTGATCAACAGCGCGATGAAGAAAACCACCGAGACGAAAACCGGCAGCACCATCTCCGGCGGCACACGCATCCGCACGGTCTTGCCGGAAAACACCGGCAGCCGCGAGATCATCAGGAACGCGATCACCAGCGTAAAGAGCGCGGTCAGGATTACCGGGGGTTTCGGAACGCCCACAAACGCGAGATAGATCGGAAGCAGCACAGTGATCGCGCCAAGCGGCGCAGGAACACCGGTGAAGAAATTTGCAGCAAACGGCGGCTTGTTCGGATCGTCGATGGTCGCGTTGAAACGCGCGAGCCGCAAGCCGCCGCTGATTGCGAAAACCATTGAGGCGATCCAGCCGCCATTGTGCAGATCATGCAACTGCCAGAAGTACAGGATCAGACCCGGTGCGACGCCGAAATTGACGAAATCCGCGAGGCTGTCGAGTTCGGCCCCGAATTTCGACTGGCCCTTGATCATGCGCGCCACGCGACCGTCCAGGCCATCGAGCACGGCTGCGAATACAATCGCCGCCACCGCCAGTTCCATCCGCCCTTCGGTGGACAGGCGGATCGCCGTCAAGCCCGCGCAGATCGCGAGCAAGGTGATGACGTTGGGCACCAGCATCCGCACCGGAATCGGGCGAAACCGGCGGCGGCGCAATTCAGGGTATTTCGGATCGAAAGGCGTCATGGCTCGCATACATATAGCAAGCGCCGGCCCGCTCCGCCATTGTGGCAGTCAGGTGGCCGGCTCGAAGGCTGCGATGGTTAATCGGCGCGGTAGGTGCGGCCGGCGTCGGAAAGCCTGAAATCGGCCAGAATGGTCTCTCCGGCTACCGCGGTCTGACCTTCGGAAACCAGCGATTTGGTGCCTTCAGGCAAATAGACGTCGAGACGCGATCCAAATCGTATCAGCCCGAACCGCTCGCCCGCGCCGATCGACTGCCCTTCGCGAACGAACGATACGATCCGCCGCGCCACCAGGCCTGCGATCTGGATGACGCCGATGCGGCCGTTTGGTGTCGAGATCACCAGCGAATTGCGCTCGTTGTCTTCGCTCGCCTTGTCGAGTTCGGCATTGATGAAGGCGCCCGGCCGATACGCGATCCGATCAATCCGCCCCGCCACCGGGCTGCGGTTCACGTGGCAATTGAACACGCTCATGAAGATCGAGATCCGCGGCAGCGGCTTGTCGCCGAGACCGAGTTCCGCCGGCGGCATCACCTGCGTCACCATCGAGATGCGGCCGTCGGCCGGCGCCACGACGATGCCTTCCCGCACCGGCGTGACCCGCACCGGATCGCGGAAAAACAGCGCGCACCAGACCGTCAGCAAGGTGCCGATCCAGCCGAGCGGCGTCCAGATCCAGAACAGAATCAGACTCGCAAGCGCAAAACCGCCGATAAACGGATAGCCTTCGGGATGGATCGGCGGAATTTGGCCGCGGATGGAATTGGCGAGAGACATGAACCTTCACTATTCTGTTGTCCCCTCTTCCCGACTGGAGAAGAAAGGGATTACGCGCTGGTCACTCTGCCGCGGCCGGCGTCGCCAGCGCGTCGTCAACCGGCGGCGGCGCCCGGTTCGGCGCTTCGTTTTCATCGGCAATCCGTGCCAGCCTCTCCCGCGCCTCTTGAGCCTCACGCTGCCTGTTCCACATACTGGCATAAAGTCCGCCCGATGCCAAAAGCTGGGCGTGGGTGCCGCGCTCGGCAATGCGGCCCTGATCGAGGACGATGATCTCGTCGGCCCCCACGATCGTTGACAGCCGGTGCGCGATCACCAGCGAGGTGCGGTTGCGCGACACCCGCTCCAGGGCATCCTGGATTTCCTGTTCGGTGTGGCTGTCGAGCGCTGATGTCGCCTCGTCGAGCACCAGAATCGGCGGCGCCTTGAGAACCGTGCGCGCGATGGCGACGCGCTGCTTTTCGCCGCCGGACAATTTCAGCCCGCGCTCTCCGACCTGGGTTTCATACCCCTTTGGCGACATCCGGATGAAGGCGTCGATCTGGGCCAGCTGCGCGGCCTGCTCTACCTCGGCATCGGTCGCATCCCAGCGGCCGTAGCGGATGTTGTAACGGATGGTGTCGTTGAACAACACGGTGTCCTGCGGCACCATGCCGATCGAGGCCCGCAGCGAGGCCTGCGTGACGTTTCGGATATCCTGGCCATCGATCAGGATCTTTCCACCAGAGACGTCATAGAGACGAAACAGCAGCCGCGAAATGGTCGATTTGCCGGCGCCCGACGGTCCGACGATCGCCACCGTCTTGCCGGCAGGCACCTCGAAACTGAGACCCTTGAGAATCGGACGGTCGGGATCGTAGGAGAACCGCACATCGTCGAAGCGCACCGCGCCCGACGTCACAATCAGCGGCCTGGCGCCGGGAATATCCTTCACCTCCGGATGGCGCGACAGGACGCCGAACATCTTCTCGATGTCGATGATCGCCTGCTTGATCTCGCGATAGACCATGCCCATGAAATTCAGCGGCTGGTAAAGCTGGATCATCATGGCGTTGATCATGACAAAATCGCCGACGGTATTTTTGCCGCTGCGCACCCCGATCGCGCACATCAGCATGGTCGCGGTAAGACCGGCGGTGAAGATGACCGCCTGCCCGGTATTGAGAACCGCCAGCGAGGTGTAGGTTTTCACGCTGGCGCGTTCGTAGCCCTCCATCGAGCGATCGTACCGCGCGGCTTCGCGCTCCTCGGAGCCGAAATACTTGACCGTCTCGTAATTCAAAAGCGAGTCGATCGCCTTGGTGTTGGCCTCGGTATCGGAATCGTTCATCTTGCGGCGAATCTCGATCCGCCATTCGGTCGCGATGTAGGTGTAATACATGAAGATCACGACGGTGATCATGGTGACCAGCACATAGCGCCAGTCGAACTGCCACAACAGCACGCCCATCAGCAGCGAAACCTCGACGATGGTGGGAGCGAGCTGCAGGATCACCATCCGCACAATGACCTCGATGCCGAGCCGGCCGCGCTCCAGCACCCGCGTCAGGCCGCCGGTCTTGCGCTCCAGATGAAAACGCAGCGACAGTTCATGCATGTGGACGAAGGTGAGAAAAGCAAGCTTGCGCACAGCGTGCATCGCCACCCTGGCGAAGATTCCGTCACGCCATTGGGTCAAGACCGCCATCAGCACGCGCATGCCGCCGTAGCTGACGGTCATGATCACGGGCGATGCGATCAGCCACATCTTCCAGTTCGACGACTGCACCGGAGCGGTGTCCGCGCCGGTCAGCGCGTCGATCGCCCATTTGAACGTAAACGGCACCGCCAGCGTCGTCAGCTTGGCGATCAGCAGCAGCACCATCGACCAGACCACGCGCATCTTGAGATCGGCGCGATCGCTGGGCCAGATGTAGGGCCACAAATGCACAAGCGTCCCGATCAGGGTCGCCTGTTCAATGGATTTGTCGGA
>JAJYAH010000722.1 GCA_021779635.1 Pseudomonadota bacterium
CATTTTGGACCAAATTTATATTGCCTGTAGTCTGGATATCGGGCTTCGGAACGGGAACCATCCTTCTTTGGTTGGGTCGTTTTCATGATAGAAACAACGCAATGCCGCCCCCACAAGAGAAGTTCGTGTTTCTGGCGGTGTGGATACTAGGATCGACATTTATCCTTTGGGCCAGCGCCGGTCTCAAGCGAGTACGCATGGACGAGCGACAGCTCTACGTTTCCAACTACGTTAAAGAGATTCATATTCCCTTCAGCGCGATCACAGATGTCAAACAAAATCGCTGGCTGAATTCCCGACCGATCACAATCTATTTTAGGGACGCTACCGAGTTTGGCGATAAGGCGAGGTTCATGCCCAAACGGCGCATTCGTATTCAATTTTGGCGGATTGACCCTGTCGTCAATGAGTTGAGGAAATTAGCGGGATTGGCAGGATAGCGCTCAAGATATGCCGCCGTTTCACGGAGCTTTGCTGCGCTTGAACGTGCCGATGCCGTCCTGATCGAACAGTTCGATCGTGAGCGCCGTCACCTTGCCCGCCGAGTCCGTGGCAAAGGTCGCGGTCGAGATCGAACCCTCGCTCGCGTTCTCGCTGTGCGGCGTGAAGGTGAACACGTTGCCGTCGAGATGGGTAAAGGCGAATTCCGTCGGCGCCGGACCGATCTTCAACGTCAGGCCGTCGCGCTGCCTGACAATGACGGCGTCGCCGTAATAGTCGCTGGCGTAGGTGCCGGCATAGGCTGTCAGATCCAGCGCCGGAGCCGGGTTGGCGGGCATGGGCTTGCCTAGCCTCGTGCCGAACGGCGCGTTGATCGGCGCAAGCAGGCGGGCATAGTCCGCGAACCAGTCACGCGTCACCGTGCCGAACTGCACGAGATCGGAAAATTCCATGCCGAGCGTTTCCGCCACGCCGACCGGTGGGGCGTTGGTCAGGATCACGATGCCGATATGGGCCGAGGGGATCAGCACGTAGTTGGTGCCGGCCCCGAGCGCAAAGGCCCCGGAATGGCTGAGCATGACACGGCCCGAGGGCTGCACGCTGACGCCGAAGCCGTAACCGTAGAAGCTGGCCTGTGCATCGGCCGCATAGGCCCTGGACGACACGATCTGCGGGGTGATCGCCGGGAGCAGCGCTCCCTTGGCCACGATCTCGCGGCCTTGATACGAGCCGCCGTCCAGCACCATCGCCATCCACCGCGCGAGGTCGCGGACATTCGAGCTGACACCTCCGGCAGGTGATTGCGCATCGGGCTGGCGCTGATATTTCGGCTCGAATCCGCCAGAGGTCCGGACATGGGGGAAGGCGCGGTTCTCGCGGGCGGCATAATCGGCATAGCGCGAACTGGTCGCGCTCATGCCGAGCGGCCGATAGAGCACCTCGTCCGAAAGCGTCGCCCAATCCTTCCCCGATGCCGCCGCGACCGCCTCGGCCGCCGCGGTCAGCCCGAAATTGGTGTAGGCGTAGTCGTCGCGAAATGAATGCAGCGGCGCGAAGCGCAGGCGGTGCAATATTTCACGCCAGTCATAGCCGAGGTCTTCCAGATCGTCGCCGGCATGATCAGGCAGGCCGGAGCGATGCGCGTACATGTCGCCGATGGTGACGTGCTTCGTGATCCAGGGGTCGTTCAGTTCGAACCACGGCAACCAGGTGACCAGAGGCGTGTCCCACTTGACCACGCCGGCGCCGACCTGATGGGCGACCACGGTGGCGCCGATCGACTTGGACAGCGAGGCGATCTGGAACACGGTTTCGGCGTCGACCGGCTGGCGCTCGCCGATTTTGCGAAGGCCGAAGCCCTTGGCATAGACGGTCTTGCCGTCCCGAACCACGGCGACGGCAAGACCGGGAATGCCGCTCTTTTCAAGGATGGCCTGCGCCAGCGCGTCGAGCTGACCCACCGCCCGCTCGATCTGGCCATCCGGGATCGGCACGCCCGCCACCTGCGGCGGCGGCAATTCCTCGGCATCGACGGGGTTATCTGCGGCAACGGCAATGATGAGGGCCGCCGACGCCACGGCCACCATGCGGCAAGCCGCCAGGGTTGCGCGCATACCCATGAAGGCCCCCGTTGTTTGTGCCGTTCCGCCGGTATACCCCTTCATGCTACTACGACGTTCCCGCCGCGCACCGCAAATTTCATTGAACAGATGGCGTTCGGTGGTTCCGCCGGCCTGCAAGGGGGTTACAAGCCGGATGATGCCTGGTGGCCAGCGGACCGTGCGGCGTGATGCCGCGCTCGACGCTTACGCCGCGGCGTCCGTCTCCCAGCTCTTATCCTTCGAGGCCGATGACAGACCGACCCCGGCGGGGATGTCCAGGGCGGTGTTGCATTCCTCGAAGCGATCCGCGATCTCGGCGTGGGCCATATGCTCCCACCTCTCGGCGTCTCCGAGATGCTTCCAGCTATGTTGCGGATCGAACACGGCGCGTTGACGGCAGATCGAAGCCATGGCGCGGTAGCGTTGAACGCTCTTCATTGCGGTCTCCCTGCATCTATCCATGCGCATATCCTCCGTTGACGTCAGGGTCATTACGATTGTGAGACAGAACTATTTCGGCAGGAAGCGGCTCGGGAACCCGGCGGCGGCCGTACACGATTTGCTAACCCCGAATCGCTCATTGGTTGGGCGTCAGCTACGTGGTAATTCGTTAAGATTGTCGGAAAGATTGCCGTGGCCGAAGGATTGAACATTGGACGATCGCATATTGACGAAAGAGTTTTCGCTATTGCTGGATAAGACAAGCGCGTTGCCGATCCCCCTGGTTCTGATCGACGGGAAAACGTTGGCGACGATCGGAGACGCTGGCGCCTATCTATCCCGATTGTCGGCAGAACAGCTGGAAAAACACCACTGGAAGGTCGCCATCAAGCTTCTGGACAGCGCGTTGAAGGAACCCCGATACTTCTACGCCGCCAACGTCACCTTGCAGACCGCGCTGATACTGGATGGCCTCCTCGAGGCCGGCAAGGCCTAGGAGGCCTTGTGACGCCCGTTTCACGGCTGTTTTGCCACCGAGCCGCCCGAATTCAGTCTTGAAGATCGGTTCCCCTCACGTGGAGCAGGCTTGGGCATCGGGCAAAGCCTTGGACCGAGCAACCCTTGGGATCGGGAAAGCCTTGGGATCCGGAAAGCCTTGGTATTGAGCAAGCCTTGGGATCGAAAATGACCAGAACGATGTGGATCGCCCTGTTTTGTCTGGTGGGCCTGGGTCCGGCGATCGCGATCAAGGTCGTTACGCGACCGGCATCCCCGGTCGTCGAAGCCGCGCCGGACCAGGACAGGACTGAGTTGGCGCTGGCACCGAACGAAGCGGCGAAGTCAGACCGGCTGCCGCTGCCGGATATCGGTGCCGGGAGCGAGATCATGCCGATCGCGCAGCCGGAGACCCCCCAGGCCGGGCCCGAGACCACCCGGATTCCCGGCCGGCGCTGGCAAGATGCCAACGCCAAAGCGCTTCCTGGCGAAGTGGGCAACGGTAAGGAAAACGCATCGAATAAGGAAGCAGAGCTTCCGTCCCGATTCAATCGGAGCGGAAAGGGCTCCGGGGCCATTCCGTCAGAGCGTCATCGGCACATGATCGCCAGAAGGCCCATAGATACCGCGGCCAGCAGCCCGCCGAGGCCAAGAGCCGAAGCCTGGCACTGCCGGCAGGACGCCACGGGAAGCCTGTTGAGGTCGCTGGACCTTTCGCCGAGATGCCACATGTAAAGCGCGCTGACGCCTTGCATGGGCGAGGTTTGCCCCGCAGCGCGGCAGGCATGTCGCAAAAGTGTTATATACCAAAAAATACGACGGTAGAACGAACTTCATTCTGTTCGCAGTTGCGGTAAAACTTAATGCCTTGATCGAATGACAGGGAACTGCGACGATCCCCGTGCACCCAGTGGCCGTCAAAAAACCGGTCTGACCCAACAGACAGCGGCGACTTCGCAGGTGCAAGATGCAAAACGTCAGTACCTTTTCAAGCAGATAACCAAAACGAGAAACGACAACAGGAAGGTAGCAAAATGAGCTTCAAGAAGAGTTTTATGGCCACCACCGCGATGTCTATTGCGGTTGCCGCGATCATGGGCGCGGGGTGCGCCCCGTCGTCGG
>JAJYAH010000723.1 GCA_021779635.1 Pseudomonadota bacterium
CTTCTTTGGCGTGGCTTCCGGAAGTGCCACCGCAGAGCCCAACGCCTCGCTCAGGCTCGGGCCAGCCGGTCTTTTCTGCGCCATCGTGCAGACCTTCTTCTGCATGGTTTCGGTATTGATGTGGCCTTTTTTCAGCTGCTCCGGGATCTGCGGTGGAATCCCGCACCTTGCCGAGTTGGTTTCGACGTATTTGATCATCTTGATTTCGGCCTGGGCGAAATTCTCGATCAGCTTGCAGGCTTCATCCGGAGGCGCATGGCGCTCGCTGGCAGCCTTGATCAGCTTGCCACGCTTCTCCGCCTCTTCGCGCAACGGCATGAAATTCTTCATGCAGGCATCAGACGGCCCCCCTCCCTGCATCGTTGGGGCAGCCGGTCCGGCTGCGAAACCGCCACCGAGGATTGGAGCCGTGCCGCCGGCCGGAAACGAACTGGAGGCGCCGCCGTTGACCGGCGGAAACGCCGGATCATTCCTCGTGACGGTTTGACCCGAAACCGGCGGAAAGGCCGGATCGTTCCTCGTGCCAGCCTGACCCGAAACCGGCGGAAAGGCCGGATCGTTCCGCGTGCCGGCCTGACCCGGAACCGGCGGAAAGGCCGGATCGTTCCGCGTACCGGCCTGACCCGGCAACGGCGCCGGAAACGCGCTCTGCGCAAAGCCCTGACCGGCATAGGCGGTCACGAAGGCCACGGCGAGCGGCACCATCAGGCGACGGATGATCAAGGCTGTTCCTCCGGCAAGGTCCATGGGTCTCGGCGCCTTCTATATAAAGACGTCTTCCCGACAAAAAACGATTTGCGATCGGGGTTTTACGATTCCTGCCGGTCCTTAACAACCCGTGGAATTTGGCAACAGCGCGGCGTAGAGCCGCGCCCGGATGCCCTTGTTGGCGTAAATCCTAAACATTTGGACTAATAGGTCCGCGGATTGGAACATTGACCATGCCTAAACTCGATTTTCGCAGCCCCCGGCTGTTCGTCGACGCCGCGCTGGCCGCCGGCCAAACGGTCGCGCTGGAGCGCAACCAGAGCAATTATCTCGGCAATGTGCTGCGGCTTTCGGCAGGTGGAACGATTCTGGTGTTCAACGGACGCGACGGCGAATGGCAGGCCTCGATCGCGGGGAGCAAACGGCCCGACAGCCTGAAGCTCGTTACCCAGACGCGGCCGCAGGACCGGCTGCCCGACCTCGCTTACGTCTTCGCGCCGCTCAAACATGCCCGGCTCGACTACATGGTGCAGAAAGCGGTCGAAATGGGAGCGTCATCGCTGCAACCGGTTTTGACCCGTTTCACACAGGTCGCCAGGGTTAACGGCGAGCGGATGCGCGCCAATGTCATCGAGGCCGCCGAGCAATGCGGCATCCTCAGCATCGCGGCGGTCGCCGAACCGGTGTCGCTCGATCGCTATTTGGGCCAGCGGTCGCCGCAGCGCTTGCTGGTATTCTGCGACGAGGCCGCCGATGCTACCAATCCATTGCATACGCTGCGCAGCGAGGCGACGGCCTCGAACGGAATCGACGTTCTGGTCGGCCCGGAGGGCGGATTTGCCGAGGAAGAGCGCAACGTGCTGCTGCGGCAGCCGCGAATCTTGCGGCTGTCGCTGGGGCCGAGGGTGCTGCGCGCCGATACCGCGGCCGTGGCGGCGCTGGCGCTGGTGCAGGCGGCGCTGGGTGACTGGACCGCCCCTGCCGACCTGCACGGATAAGTTGTAGGCCCAAGCCATCCTGCCCGGCCCGATCGTTAAGCGACTTGTCCGATGTGGGTCGAATCCCTGCCCGGGCCATGCTAAGGGGCTGCGCCGCCCCAGCTTTTGGAACCCGTTTCCAAAGGAAATTTGGACTTCGAGATGACCCAGACCGCCGCCCCTCGTGCGACCGGATCCGCCGCATGGGCGGACGCCCTGCTGTTGTCGTTCGCGCAAGCGGGCTATGCACGGGCCGAACCGGCGATTCTGCAGCCTGCCGAGCCGTTTCTTGATCTGTCGGGCGAGGACATCCGCAAGAGCCTTTATCTGACCACCGATGCCAGCGGCGAGGAACTGTGCCTCCGCCCCGATCTCACCATTCCGGTGGCGCGGGATTACCTCGCCTCAAGCCGCGCCGGCCAGCCGGCGGGATTCAGCTATCTCGGACCGGTGTTCCGTTATCGGGGCGGGGCCGGCCGGCCGAGCGAATTCTTGCAGGCCGGCATCGAATCATTCGGACGGCATGATCGCGCCGCGGCCGACGCCGAGATGCTGGCGCTCGCCCTGGAAGCGACCGCCGCATTCGGGGTGACGGAGGTCGAAATTCGAACCGGCGACGTCGCGCTGTTCACGGCGCTGATCGATGCGCTCGACCTCTACCCGGTATGGCGGCGGCGGCTGATCAAGGATTTCAACCGCAAGATCAGCCTGGAGCAGGATCTCGAACGGCTCACGCTCGCGACCGGTTCCAGTCGCAACGAATATGAGGGCGTGCTGGCGGCCCTGGCGGGCTCCGACCGCAAGGCGGCGCTGGCGCTGGTGACCGACCTGATGTCGATTGCCGGCGCCACCAATGTCGGCGGCCGCTCGGTTTCGGAAATCGCCGATCGCTTCCTCGAACAGTCGACCCTGAAGGGCGGCGCCCTGCCGCGCCAGGCGCTTGAGCTGATCAAGCGATTCCTTGCGATCGCCGGCGACCCCGACGATGCGATCGCACAATTGCGCGCGCTCGCCGATGACGCGAAGCTCAACATCACCGCGGCGATCGATCAGTTTGAAAGCCGTGTCGGGTTCATGGCCGCGCGGGGCATCCAAACCAACGCGACGCGCTTTTCCACCTCGTTCGGGCGCGGCCTCGATTATTATACCGGCTTCGAGTTCGAACTGCACGCCAAGGGCAATGGCGTCGAGCCGCTGGTGGCGGGCGGGCGCTATGACGGACTGATGAGCCAGCTTGGTTCCAGCGTGGCGATCCCGGCGGTCGGGTTTTCGGTATGGGTTGAAGCCTTGACACAGGTTGGCCGCAGGCCCGCCGCAAACGGCTTAAGCGGGAGCGCGACATGACGACGCCGTTCGTTCTGGCGGTTCCGTCGAAAGGCCGCCTGCAGGAAAACGCCGAGGCGTTCTTCACGCGTGCCGGACTTGGGCTCGCCAAGCCGCGCGGCGCCCGCGATTATCGCGGCACCATTAGCGGGCTCGACAATGTCGAGATCGCTTATCTCTCGGCCAGCGAGATTGCCTCGCAGCTTGCGCAAGGCGCGGTGCATCTCGGCGTCACCGGCGAGGATCTGGTGCGCGAGAGCATCGCCGATGCCGACAGGCGCGTGGCGCTGATCGACAAGCTCGGTTTTGGCAGCGCCAATGTCGTGGTTGCCGTGCCGCAGGCCTGGATCGACGTGCGCACCATGGCCGACCTCGACGACGTCACCACCGGCTTCCGCGCGCAGCATAACCGGCGGATGCGGGTGGCGACCAAATACATCAATCTCACCCGGACATTCTTCGCCGCCCACGGCGTTGTCGATTACCGCATCGTCGAGAGCGCGGGAGCGACCGAAGGTGCGCCGGCGGTCGGGACCGCGGAAATGATCGTCGATATCACGACCACCGGCGCCACCCTGGCCGCCAACGGTCTCAAGGTGCTCGACGACGGCGTGATCCTGCGCAGCCAGGCCAACCTCGTGGCCTCGCGGGATGCCGACTGGTCGAGTTCGGCCCGCGAGACTGCACGCATCATCCTCGATCATATTGCCGCCCGCGCGCGCGCCAGCAAATATCGGGAAGTCCGCACCCGCTTCACCGAATGCAACGCGGCGCTGCTGGCCGAGGCCCATAATCGCTTCGGCGTGGTCTCACCGTTCGGCGGCCCAACGTCTTCGGGCATGGTCACGCTGCATTGTCCGCCGGCGCAGCTCTATGCACTCGGCAGCTTTCTGCGCTCGCATGGCGCCGAAACGGTTTCGGTGGCGTCGCTCGACTACGTGCTCGACCGCGACAATCCGCTGTTCGCCAAGCTTGAGGCCTTCTTGCGGCAATGAGGTGGCATGTTGCAGCGCATCGCCGTGGCGACAACACGCGGCGATTGCCATATATTGCTTTCTGGACGGTTGAGACCTGATCGATGATGCTCGGCAG
>JAJYAH010000724.1 GCA_021779635.1 Pseudomonadota bacterium
CCGCCATCCTGATGAGCGTGCCGCCGTTCGGCATCGTCGGGTGGGCGCAGCCGGTCACGGCGGCCGGCATCCTGTTTCCCGGATGGGGATGGTGGGGACTGGCGGCAACCGCCGCCATCCTGCTATGACTTCCGACAAATGGCCGATCGCGGCGATCGTGATTGCCGGTTTCTGGGCCTGGTCGGCCACCCACTGGATTGCGCCATCGCCGCCGCAAGGCTGGGTTGGTCTCGACACGCGATTCGGAAGCGCGCCTGACCTCGATCAGACCAGCGCGCTTCTGCAGCGCGTACGCGCGGCCGGTATCGCCGGCGCCCGCGTTGTCGTGCTGCCGGAGAGCGTCGCAGGGCTATGGACGCCAACCAAGAGTCTTCTTTGGATCGATGGCCTCCACGGCGCCGGCGTCACCGCGATCGTCGGCGCGGCGATCGTCAGCCCGGAAGGCTATGACAATGTCATGATTGAGGTAGGCGATGGCCGGGCAGGCTCGCTATATAGCCAGCGGATGCCCGTCCCGCTCTCGATGTGGCAACCATGGCTCGCATGGACTGGGCAGGGAGGCGGCGCTAGCGCCAGCTTTTTCGGTGATCCTATCGTCGAGGCCGTCGGCCGGCGGGTCACGGCTCTAATCTGCTACGAGCAGCTTCTCGTCTGGCCTGTCCTCCAGTCGATGTGGGAGAGGCCCGACGTGGTCGTGGCGATCGGCAACGACTGGTGGACATCAGGCACCAGCATCCTCGCCATCCAACAAGCCAGCACGCAGGCCTGGGCGCGCCTGTTCGGCCTGCCCCTCGTGCTCGCGTTCAACGCCTGAACGGTGCCATCATGATCGATATAACTACCATCCAGCAGTGCGCAGACCCAGCCTTGAAGCCTGCCATAGTGGAGAAGTTCATCAAGGCGGTCGGCTCGCCTGATCCGCTCGCCGTCACCATTCGAGCCGGAAACCGCGCCATCCTGGTCTCGCCGCCCAAGACGCCGGATGAGGCCATGGAGTTTGATCCGCCGTTATCTAGGCCAAGCCATGATTCGCGTCGGCGTGACGCAATATCCTGCGGGGTTCGGGCTTGCCGACGCCAGCGAGTTGAAGCCCGACCTGGTCGATACCTGCGCCAATATCAAAATGGGCACCGCGCTGTTCAGCAAAGTCTACCGCATCGTCGTCAAATGGTATGGCGGACCGGCCGATCAAGCGTTTGACGACGCGGTCGACGCCTGGAAAACCGGCTACTTCGACGGGAAGTACGTCTTCGGGCAGTCCGACCCCGGCGCCCTCCCAGTACAAAAAGGTGCACCAGACGACCGCAACCAGCACGTCAAAGCGGAGGATGCGCAGAAGCCTGCGACCGCCGCGGACAGCGCTGAGCTACCGGCCAAGTAGCCCGACGATCCCAATAAGGCCGGGATCCGCATCGATCTGACCGGCATCGGCGTTGGCAAGCCGAAATAGAGGCCGGCACTGGGGCCACCGGCGCGAATCGTCGCTGATCTCGTCACATCCGTGGCCGCCGGGCCAACCGCAGCATCGTTTGTGTCGGTGAGATGTTTCAAGGCTTTTCCCACGTCTCGCTGGGGCGCCACGGCCTAGCGGCCGACCCTTCTTCGATCTATAAGGAATCCTAGGGCAGTACGCGCTGCCTCGGGGCTTTAGAAACCCCTCGATTAGCGGTTGGTGCCGGCCGGGACGGCATCGGGATCCTCTGACCTAATGGCCGGGGGCCTGTGACGTATGTCCAGGTGCCTCGGTGCTAAAGGTCTCAGGAACCGTCTAATCGCGGTTTTCTAACCCCCGGCTTGGGTTCAAAGGATTATCGTCAGCGGGGGCGTACCGCGGACCAAACGCATGTGAAAATCGTGGCATCGAACGACGACGATGAAACGCCCGGAACCAAGCTCGATCGAGATATCGAACACATTTTCGGCGGAATGGGGCATGCAGAGCTCGAACGCGCGACGGTAGATGCCATTCGTGAGTATCGCGCGAGCGTCGCGCTGGCTGAGAAAGCCCGATTGGAGCTAATCGCGGCGGAGGTCGATAGCAACTGTTGTCCGGAGCGCCGGGCGGAGCTTCAACGCGTCCATCAACATGCCGATACAGAACACCGCGCGCGTCAGCTTGTCTTGAACAAAATGGTCGATCGTCTGGGTTACGTGCCCAAGGTTCCGGCTGGGTAATTGCTGTACCAGATAGACGAGGCAATGCCCGAATTTGGGATGGGCAACTAACTCACTCAATCGAGTTTCTTTAATCGGCTATATGAGCTTCTTCTCCATCGCAATGCGGACGGCTTGTTGAAGCGTGCTCGCGCCGAGTTTGTCGCGCGCATTATTTAGGTAGAACTGAACGGTTCGCGGTCTGATGCCGAGTAGCTCCGCAATCACGTTCATGGACTTGCCGTGAGAGGACCAACTGAGCGACGTCGCTTCCTGCGTCGATAATGTTACGTCACTTGTCTTGAACGATACGGACGCCAAGCTCAGGTGAGTATGGACGTAACTAAGCGCCAGCGCGGCCTGCATTGGATCCCATGCTGGGGCCTCTATCTGCTGACGGTCCGATGCGAGTGTAATCATCGCCGTCCGCCCATAGCTTGTCCGGATCGGAATGGAAATACCGGAGCGAATGCCAAAGTCGATTGCCTCCGAGTAGAATTGCTTGATTTCGCGCGAACTCTTGCGGACATTGTGATCCTCTGCCGACCAGGCGAACATCCGCATGCCCCGTTTTGCCGTCGTGACAACGGGGTCGATGGTTGCGTAATGTTTTTCAAAATAGAGGTTCTGCCATTCCAACGGATAGTCGGTGAAAGCAGTAACATCGTCCGCGTGGACGTGAATGTAGGCATAGCGATCGAATCCAGATGAAGCAGTAAAATTCTTGATTGCGTTACGAATTGATCGTTCGTCACGCGCCAAATCGACTGCGTCGATCAACGCCTGTAACCGCCCACCCAATGTTCTCGTCCCCTAGTCTTCGTCTACCGAGCGTCGGCGCGGGCCGACGTTGCGCGCCAAACGAGCATTACCATTCTGTCATTCAGATGGCGTTTCTATGGTGATTGATTTGTTTCAAGGTCGTTGCTGAATTCCGCTATTGTTGTTGCAAATGTACTGCGTCGATGAGGCGACGTAGCGGAAACGCAAGCGACATATAGTTTGCTTCTCAAGGCGATCGAACGCTCCCCACAACGTCCGGGACAACACCGCCATTGAGAAACCTTTTGCTCTCACAAAAGAGCCATCGCACCGCTAACGAGATCTACTGGACCTGAGATGAATCGCCCCGATATCTTCGGTTACATCGAAAGATTTGTTCAATGCAATCCGCAAGCGTTTGATTATCGGCGATCTCAGCGCGGGTAATTCGAGCGCCGGGGACAATTAGTTTAACTCGGATATACATCTAAGCGAGAGCTGCTCAATCATGTGGTCCAAGCCAAAGCGCGTCGCCCCTGATGGAGCCGATCTTCGGGGACCGAATGGTTCGCGAGCGGCTCAAGGATGGCACGTAGGGCTGGCCGAAGATTGCCCGTAACCCTCGGCGCTGCGTCACTGACCCTGAATAGCTCCGAACAGCAGCCGGGGCGGCACATGCTTTGGGAACTTGCGGCATTATGTCGTTGTCTCAACTCCGTTAGAAACGGTGCCGATTCCCTCGCCTAGCGTCCTCTGATGCCTATTTTGCACCGCTAGAACGATCCTAAACCAGATAAGCTATATCGGTCTTGTCGTGTCGGTTCGAACGACATGTGTCCTCCGTGTGGTCACTTTTCATGTCGTTCCATCGAGTAAGTACTCGACTTTCCAAGTTTGTTGGTGCTGGCATTCTTATTGCTGAGGTCGTTCCCAGGAAGACTCGAAATCTAAGGGGAAAGCGAAATGAGATGTTGTGCCGCGGCCGCCGTAGTGGCTCTTTTGATGACATCTGCCTTTCCTGTGCATGCGCAAATCTCAAACGACGTGGTCAAGATAGGCGTGCTGGACGATATGTCCGGACCCTACGCCGATATTCAGGGACCAGGTGACGTCGTCGCCGTGAAAATGGCGGTCGAAGATTTCGGTGGGAAGGTGAACGGCAAGGCGATTGAAGTGGTGGCGG
>JAJYAH010000725.1 GCA_021779635.1 Pseudomonadota bacterium
GGAGGTCTCAAGCCCCAAATCCCTGCAAATCTCAAATGCCTCCGAATCCGGAAAACAGAATCCCGCTCAATCGCTTAGAGGCTTATTCACGGACGACGGACGAATGGTCCATAGCGTTTTCGAGCGAAAGCCTGCCCCGCACTTGATGCGGGGTGGAGCCGGGTTCGCGTGAAGAAAACGCGTCCAGACAAGGATTGGAGCTGCGATTCTGAGTCAATCAGAATCGAAAACGCTTCAGCGCAGGCTGGCGTTGATCTTGTCCAGCGCGGCCGAGCCCGGACACAGCGCTTGCTCGCCCAGCGCGTTGAGCGGCGTCTCGACGGTGTTGAGATGGGTGTGCAGGTCTTCCGACTCCGGATCGACATAAAGAAGCCCGGTGACGATCTGGCCCTTGGCGGCGTGCTTCTGCAGGAACGACATCGCCCCGACACGATCATGCGGGTCGTAGTCCGCATCAATCTTGCGCAGCGCCAGTTTGGTGCCGTCGTGCTGCTCGACCACCGTTACCGATCCGGGCGCGTAGTCGACCGTGATCGGGTCGCGGCCGGTGATGACGTCGAGGCGGTTGACCGCGTCATTGTGCTCGCGCACATAGTCGAAGCTCTTGGTCGAGCCGGCGTGGTTGTTGAAGGCGACGCAGGGGCTGATCACGTCGATGAACGCCGCTCCCTGGTGCTGGATGGCACCGGCGATCAGCGGCACCAGCTGGGTCTTGTCGCCGGAGAAGCTGCGCGCCACGAAGCTCGCACCAAGCTGAAGCGCGATCGCCACGAGGTCGATGGCGTTGTCGTTGTTCATCAGCCCGCGCTTGTTCTTGGAGCCGCGGTCGGCAGTCGCCGAGAACTGGCCCTTGGTGAGACCGTAAACGCCGTTGTTCTCGACGATGTAGGTCATGTTGACGGCGCGGCGGATCGAATGGGCGAACTGGCCGAAGCCGATCGAGGCCGAGTCGCCATCGCCGGAGACGCCGAGATAGATCAGCTCGCGGTTGGCCAGATTGGCGCCGGTCAAGACCGACGGCATGCGGCCGTGGACCGAATTGAAGCCGTGCGAATTGCCGAGGAAATAGTCCGGCGTCTTCGAGGAGCAGCCGATGCCGGAAATCTTGGCGACGCGGTGCGGTTCGATCGAAAGCTCGTAACAGGCCTCGATGATCGATGCCGTGATCGAGTCGTGGCCGCATCCGGCGCACAGCGTCGAAATCTTGCCTTCGTAATCGCGGTGGGTGTAGCCGAGATCGTTTTTCGGAAGGCCGGGATGCTGGAATTTCGGCTTGGCGATATAGGTCATGACTTAACCTTGCGGAGCGGGGTCACTTTGAGTTGATCCTGATGGTCGCCGATGGCACCGGCGATGAAGCGCGCGGTAATCGGCGTGCCGTCATAATGCAGAACCGGAACCAGCCGGACCGGATCGATGCCGTTCTCGTTGACGATCAGCGAGCGAAGCTGCGCGTCGCGGTTCTGCTCGACCACATAAACAAAATCATGGTCGGCGATAAAGCTTGCGACACTGGAATGGAACGGGAAAGCGCGGATGCGGAGCCGGTCAAGCTGGTGCCCGCGTGCTTCCAGCATCCCGATCGCCTCGTCCATGGCCGGCGCGGTTGAGCCGAAATAGATCACGCCATATTTGGTTGGCTTGGCGGCATTGGCTTGCAGCGGCCGCGGCACCATGTCCTGGGCGCTCTCGAATTTGCGCACCAGCCGCTGCATGTTGTCGGCGTAAACAGCGCCTTCTTCGGAATAGCGCGCGTAACGGTCGCGCGACGTGCCGCGGGTGAAGAACGAGCCCTTGGTGGGGTGGGTGCCGGGATAGGTACGGTAGGGAATGCCATCGCCGTCGACGTCGAGATAGCGCCCGAAATCGCGGCCGTCGTCCAGCATCTCCGCCGTCATCACCTTGCCGCGGTCATATTGCCTGGCGTCATCCCACTTCAGCGGACGGCTGAGCCGATGGTTCATGCCGATGTCGAGATCGAGCATCAGGAAGATCATGGTCTGCAGGCGTTCGGCCAGATCGAACGACTGCGCGGCGAATTCGAACGCTTCGGCAGGATCTTCCGGAAACAGCAGCACATGCTTGGTGTCGCCATGCGAGGCATAGGCGCAGGCAATGATGTCGCATTGCTGGGTGCGGGTCGGCATCCCCGTCGACGGGCCGGCGCGCTGCACATTCATGATCACGGCCGGAATCTCGGCGAAGTAGGACAGGCCGATGAACTCCTGCATCAGCGAGATGCCGGGGCCGGAGGTTGCGGTGAAGGCGCGCGCGCCGTTCCATGAGGCGCCGATCACGATACCGATCGAGGCGAGTTCGTCCTCACCTTGAACGATGGCGTATTTTGCCTTTCCGGTTTTGGGATCGTGCCGCAGCTTCTTGCAATGGCTGGTGAAGGCGTCGGCGAGCGACGATGATGGCGTGATCGGATACCAGGCGCAGACGGTGGCGCCGCCATACACCGCGCCAAGGGCGGCGGCGCTGTTGCCCTCGATGAAAATGCGGTCGCCGACCTTGTCGGATTTCTTGACCCGCAAGCCGATCGGGCATTTGAGGTTCTGCAAGGCCCAGTCGCGGCCAAGATGCAGCGCGTGGACGTTCGACGACAGCAGCTTTTCCTTGCCCTTGTACTGCTCGCCGATCAGTTGCTCGACCAGCTTCGGGTCCATATCGAGCAGCGCGCACAGCGAACCGAGATAGATGATGTTCTTGAAAAGCTGGCGCTGGCGCGGATCGGTATAGGTCGAGTTGGTGATGGCGGTCAGCGGCACGCCGATCACGGTGATGTCGGCGCGGAATTTCGATGACGGCATCGGCTTGGTCGAATCGTAGAACAGGTAGCCGCCGGGCTCGATCGAAGCGAGGTCCTTGTCCCAGGTCTGCGGGTTCATCGCCACCATCATGTCGACGCCCCCGCGGGCGCCAAGATGCCCATCCTCGGTGACGCGCACCTCGTACCAGGTCGGCAGGCCCTGGATATTGGACGGGAAGACGTTGCGCGGCGAGACCGGTACGCCGTGGCGGAGGATCGAGCGGGCGAACAGTTCGTTGGCGCTCGCCGAGCCGGAGCCGTTGACGTTGGCGAAGCGGACGACGAAGTCGTTTACGCTGCTGATCGGGCTTTGGACTGACATGATGTACCCGCGTGAGTCATATCGATGAGGTATTTTTGCATATCCCAGGCCCCGGTGGGACACCGTTCGGCGCACAGGCCGCAATGCAGGCAGACGTCCTCGTCCTTGACCATCACGCGCCCGGTCTTGAGACCGTCGGCGACATAAAGGTCCTGGTCGAGATGCGGCGAGGGCGCCTTGAGCCGCTCGCGCAGATCGGCCTCCTCGCCGTTCTCGGTGAAGGTGATGCAATCCATCGGGCAGATATCGACGCAGGCATCGCATTCGATGCACAAGGGCGCCGTGAACACCGTCTGGATGTCGCAATTCAGGCAGCGCTGGGCCTCACCGAGCGCGAGCTTGAGGTCGTAGCCCAGTTCGACTTCAGCGCGGATGTCCTTTAGCGCAATGACTTTGTCGCGATGCGGCACCTTGAAGCGCTTGTCGCTGGAGACGTCGTTGTCATAACTCCATTCGTGGATACCCATCTTCTGCGACGAGATCTGCACCTCGGGCAGCGGACGCTCGCGGATGTCCTCGCCGGAGAGCAGCTTGTGGATCGACAGCGCGGCGTCATGGCCGTGCGCGACCGCCCAGATGATATTCTTCGGGCCGAATGCGGCGTCGCCGCCGAAGAACACCTTCGGGTTGGTCGAGCCCATGGTCTTGGGGTCGACCTTGGGCATGTTCCATTTGTCGAATTCGACCCCGCAGTCGCGCTCGATCCAGGGAAACGCGTTCTCCTGGCCGACCGCCACCAGCACATCGTCGCAGGCAATCGTCTGGTCCGGTTCGCCCGAGGGTAGGAGCGTGCGCCGGCCCTTGGCGTCATACTCGGCCTTCACCTTCCGGAAGGTGACGCCGGTGAGCTTGCCGTTGTCGTGGGTGAAGGCGACGGGCACCATGAAGTTGAGGATCGGAATATCCTCATGGATGGCGTCCTCCTTCTCCCAAGGCGACGCCTTCATCTCCTCGAAGCCGGAGC
>JAJYAH010000726.1 GCA_021779635.1 Pseudomonadota bacterium
AATTCGCGGCTATGCATGGCGTCGTCGGTCGCCGGCCACCGCCGCGCGTTCGGCGCCGACACCGTGCCCGGCTGCTATGAAGACCTCGACGAGGCCGATCTCCTGGTGCTGGTCGGCTCCAATGCGGCGTGGTGCCATCCGGTCCTGTTTCAGCGCATGCTTGCCAACAAGCAGCAGCGCGGCGCACGCATCGTGGTGATCGATCCGCGCCGGACCGATACCGCTGAAGATGCCGACCTGTTTTTGGGATTGAAGCCCGGCACCGACACCGCGCTGTTCAGTGGTCTGTTGGTGCAACTGGCCGACACCGGCGCGCTGGATCATGACTACATCGAACGTTACACCGGCGGTTTCGAAGATGCATTGGCGCGGGCGCGGAGCATCGCCGGCAGCGTGACCGCAACAGCGCTGGCGACCGGCCTTTCCGAGGCGGACGTTGCCGAATTCTTCCGGATGTTCCGGAACACGCCGCGCGTGGTCACGCTGTATTCGCAGGGCGTCAACCAGTCGGCGCAGGGCACCGACAAGGTCAATGCCATCGTCAATTGCCATCTCGCCACCGGCCGGATCGGCAAGCCAGGCGCATCGCCGTTCTCCCTGACCGGGCAACCCAATGCGATGGGCGGCCGCGAGGTTGGCGGGCTCGCCAATCAGCTTGCCGCGCATATGGCGTTCACGCCGCCGGACATCGATCGCGTGCGCCGGTTCTGGAAGGCGCCGCGCATCGCGACCCATGAGGGCCTCAAGGCGGTCCAGATGTTCGAGGCGATCGGACGCGGCGAGATCAAGGCATTGTGGGTGATCGGCACCAACCCGGCGGTGTCGCTGCCGGACGCGGATGCCGCGCGCGCGGCGCTGAAGAAGCTCGAACTGTTCGTGGTCTCGGAGAATGTCCGTTCCAACGACACCGTCAATGCTGGCGCGCATGTGCTGCTGCCGGCACAGGCATGGGGCGAGAAATCCGGCACGGTGACCAATTCGGAACGACGCATCTCGCGGCAGCGCGCGTTCCTGGCAGCACCCGGTGAAGCAAAACCGGATTGGTGGATCGTCAGCGAGGTCGCCAAAAGGCTGGGCTTCGGCGCAGCGTTCGATTTCAATTCGGCGGCGGAGGTGTTTCGCGAACATGCCAGCCTGTCGGCATTCGAAAATGACGGCAGCCGCGATTTCGATATCGGGGCGATGACGTCGCTGTCGGATGAGGCATTCGATTCGATGGCGCCGGTGTCGTGGCCGATACGTTCCGGTGAGGCCCAGCCGCGGCAGCGGTTCTTCGCCGACGGCGGATTTTTTTCGAACGACGGCAAGGCGCGCTTTGTCGCGCCGGCCATCCCGGCGTTGCAAACCGAGACCACCGCGGCGCGGCCGCTGCGGCTGAACACCGGTCGTGTCAGGGATCAATGGCACACCATGACCCGCACCGGCATCAGCCCGCGGTTGGGACAGCATTTGCCGGAACCGTTCGTCGAGATCCATCCCGACGATGCGACGAGGTTCGGGGTCTCCGATGACAGCTTTGCGCGCATCACCACCGACTACGGCCAATGCATCCTCAAGGTCGTGGTCAGCGAGCGCGCGCAGCGCGGCATGCTGTTTGCGCCGATTCACTGGAGCGAAGAGACCGCGTCCGCCGCGCGCGTCGGCGCGCTGGTGGCGCCGTTCACCGATCCGTTTTCCGGCCAGCCCGAGAACAAGGCGACGCCGGCATCGATAGTGCCCTACGAGTACGTCTTTCGCGGCTTTGCCTTGTCTCGGACGCCGTTGAAGTTGCCGCCGCAGCTCTGGTGGACACGGGTCGCGGTTACCGGCGGCTACGGCTATCTGCTCGCCGACAATGCCGATCTGGCGCGATGGCAATCCTGGTTGCGGTCGATCGCCGGCGACGATCTCGCCGAATACCGGGATTCCGGCGGCGGCGTTTACCGGGCGGCGGCGTTTGCGGAAAACCGCATCGAGACCTGCCTGTTCGTCGGTCCCGCGCACGATGCCGGCGATTGGGAGGTGGTCAAGAACCTGTTCTCAGCCGACGCGCTCAGCGACGATCAGCGTCGGCTGTTGCTGTCGGGCAGATCGACCGACGGGCTGGCCAGCGCCGGGCCGATCGTCTGTGCCTGCTTCGGCGTCGGCCGCGGCACCATCTGCGACGCCATCGCCGCCGGAGCGCACTCGGCCGCCGCCATCGGCGCGCAGCTCAAGGCCGGCACCAATTGCGGCTCGTGCATTCCTGAAATGAAGCGGCTGATCGCGCAGGCGAATGCGGATGGCGCCGCAGCCGATTCCGAACAGCGCAAGTTGACGGCCACGGCCAACTGAACTTCTCGACAAGCGCAGGTTTCGATGAGGGCGTGGGCTCATAAACGTTGCTGGCCATGTGGAAATTCCAGTTTTATTTGTCGACTCCCTGACACAATGGGTATGTAGCACTATTCATCGCCGTCCTGCCTTTGGCCGTTTCGGTGATTGAGAGTGTCGTGCTCCCGTCCCACACGCGACGGAATCGACCATGGATAAGTTCCTTCACGACGAGAACCTGAAATTACTCCACCAACGACTGATGGAAACGACCGACGAAAAAAACGTCAGGTCCTTCACAATATCATCGCCGAGCATGAGGCCAATTACCGCCGGTGGCAGCTAAACCGCGGTTGAGGTAAATCAGGCTTTTCGGCCCTATACCGGGATCAATGTTCCGTTGGCATTTACGATCGAGCTTGCGGCTACAGAACAGGTAAGGCGCGCGGATGTGAGAACGTGCCTTGTCCGGCATGCTCACGGAAGGCTACTCAGCGATAACAGCGCGCCATGACGCTGCAATCTCGATTTCCGGATTTCGTCGCTGACGGAATCGAGGGTAGCCCTTGCCCAAATTGCAAAACTCCAGGCTGTTACTATTCAGCTGCTCGAACACCGGCAAGGCCATGACGAAATAAGACGTCAAGGCGGTCTTGAGCTGGATCAAAGTCTGTCAGCGCCAACAGGAACAGAATGCATTTGGTGTTTTCCTCTACCTGTGGAGAGACAAGATGAGCCTTCCGAGATTGTGGACTAGAAGCCAGGAATTGGACCCGTTCCGGACAATGCGGCGAGAAATGGAAAGCATGTTTCGTGCTTTCGATCCGAACTCCTCTTCTCCGGATATCGGCGCCGGCGCGCCGGCGATCAGTGTGGCGGAAACGAACGATGCCTACGAAGTGACAGCCGAACTTCCGGGCGTAGACGAAAAGGATATCAAGGTCAGCCTTGACGACAACCAGTTGGTCATTTCCGGTGAGAAGAAGGCGGAGAGTACGAAGGAAGAAAAGGAGTGGCACGTCGAGGAGCGGAGCTACGGTTCATTCTACCGGTCGATGTCTCTGCCTTTCGAGCCGGAAGACGGAGCCGTCGAAGCGCATTTCGACAAGGGTGTGCTGCATCTCACGATCAAGAAACCCGCCAAGGCCGTGAAGACCGCCAAGACGATCGATATCAAGACGGGTGCTCCCCCGAGCCTCAGCCCCGCACCGAACAAGACCCCCGCGCCGAGCAAAGCCGCTTAGTATTGCACGGTCGTAAAGCCTTGGGGACCGAACTGAAGAAGCCAGTTTTGGTCCTCGGGTTTTCTTGTTCTGCCGAGACGAGAGATGGTCGCCTTCGCGCGGCCTCTTTCGTTTCAGATTTGACTGGAGCAGTTAGGTCGCCGTTGGCACATCGCGTCAGTTATTGCGGCGCGGCGACATGTCCGGAGCTGGCTGTAAACGGGAAGTGACCGGCTCATAGCCAAAGTGACGCGATTGACCGATTTTTTGGTGATGCTGTGGCGGGTCCAAACTTGATCTGTATCAAGCCGTCCGAATCGAAGTCGCGGGACGAATGTCGTGCGCCGCCAACTCATCGAACCTGGTGGCAACGAGCCGTTGTCTCGCGATACTCAGCGAGGGGGAGGAGAGAAAGCCGCGAATTGATTTCGAATGTCGTCCGATGATGGGCGAAAGGCAGTAATGTCGCTCGATCCTTGATGATCTGGATCAAGGGGGATGTATTTCTGGAATGTTAAATTGTTTTTCTGCAATCCACTTCGCAATCCACTTGGAGTAATTTTCATGAGAATAACAT
>JAJYAH010000727.1 GCA_021779635.1 Pseudomonadota bacterium
CCGACATCATTACTATGCTCGAACCATGCCGATCGTTAGTTTGGTTTGCCGCTCATGCACAAGATGGGCCTCCCGACGAAGCGCGCGTCGCCGCATTGCAAGCAAAGGCACATCTAGGCGACACGGGCCGCGAAATTGCTCGTCTCGCGACCGAAGTTCACGGCGGCATGGGATTTACTGATCTGCTGGGGCTTCACTATTGGTTTAAGCGCATAGCGTTCAATCGGCAGGTTCTTGGTACTCCCGAGCGCTGTAGGCACGAAGCGGCCGTCGCTCAACAATGGGCAAGTTAAGAACCAAGGGTCGTTGGATAAAACGTTGGGTAATCGCGCGAGGTTATTTGCGACGCCAACGCGACCACAGCAATTCGAAATATGAAAGGAGGCCTCGCGGGGTCAGCAGAATGACCGCGATCACTACAACACCATAAATGAAGTAGTGCAGACCGGGCAACGTGCTACCGATCTTTCCACGAAGGAGCCAAGAAGCACCAGCAACAGCGCGCCGAGCGGGGCCCGTAAAGCCAGCGTTCAATGAGCGCGCCCGAGCATGGAAATCAATCCTGATCTTTGGCTTAAAGAGCGCAGAGGGCGCAGTTTGGGCTCCAGGATCGACCGCGATGAAACAGCCCGAAATGTACCGGCATTACAGATCGAGATCGCCCGCCAGCAGCCGCTGGGAAATCATTCGTGCCAGGATTTCATTGGTGCCGTCCGCAATATTGACGATCCGAAGGTCCTGCCACGCATGAACGAGGCCGAGTTCATTGGTCAGACCCATGCCGCCATGGGTCTGGATGGCGCGGTCCACCGCGCGAAATCCGGCCTGCACAGAATAGGATTTAGCCATCGAGAGCTCTTTCAGAGCCTTGTCACCGCGGTCGAGCAGCATCGCAGCATTCAATCCCATCAGATGGGCGGCGTGAAGTTCGGTCGCTGCCTCCGCGAGCGGGAACGATATGCCCTGGTATTCGGCGATCTTTGCGCCGAAGGCTTCGCGCTGCTTCGAATAATCGACCGCCATTTCGAGCGCCCATCGTCCCTGCCCGACCGCCCGCGCGGAATTGTAGACACGGCCGAGCGACACCCCATATAGCGCAATCTTGAATCCATGATCGAGTTCGCCGACAAGCTGCCAGGGCTGTACTTCAACATCCTCCAGCACCAGCGCGCCCTCGTGGCCTCCGGCATGACCGAACAGGCGAACTACGCTCTCGACGGAAAAACCTTTTGTGTCGACGGGAACGAGAAACGCGCTGATGCCACCGGCCTTGCGCGCAGCCTTCTCGGCATCGGTGATGGCGAAGACAATGCACCACTCGGCGGTCGGAGCATTGGTCGTCCAGAGCTTCCGGCCCGAAATCTTCCAGCCGGTATCGGTTTTGATGGCGCGCGTCTTGATCATGCTGGCATCCGAGCCCGCGCCCGGCTCGGAAAGACCAAAACACATCGATGTCTTACCAGTCATCATGTCGGCAAGACACCGCTCGCGGGCCTCCTTGGTGGCCTGGGTCAGCAGCCGGCTCGGACCAAACGCCCAGTGAGCGATGACCCATGGGATAATGACGCCCTGCCCGCCAAGCCGGTGATAGATCGCCTCCCACGCCACATAATAGGCAAGGTGGCCGAGATTACCCCCGCCGATCTCCGAAGGCGCGCACATAGTGTAAAAGCCCGCTTCCGCCGAGAGCATCCTGATCTCGCGGATCAGCTTGCGCGCATCAGACGAATAGCGGCCGCCTTCGTCATACAGAAGCCGCTGATCCTCAAGCAGTGCGCGGTTGCGTTCAATTCGCGGAGCGACCTGCGCCTCGACGAAGCGCAGCACGCCGTCCCGCACGTCCAGCACATCCGCGGGTAGTTCGAAGGCTATTCCACCCATTTGAAATCACTTTCCGCCGCGCCGGAATTGCGGTTTCCGCTTGCTAAGAAACGCCGCGACCCCTTCGCCGAATTCTTCACTGCCGAAAGCAATCGCCTGTGTCATCGCTTCCTGCGACAAAAAGTCTGTGATCGGACCGTAAGCCTGATTGAGCAGGTGCTTGGTCAAACCAAGCGACGTCGCGGGTCCAGCCGCCAGCGATTGCGCCAGCGCGAGCGCTTCGTCGAGCAAGGTCGCCGTGGGAACGACCCGTGTAGCCATTCCCAAGGCCAGCGCTTCGGCGGCGTCAACGCGGCGGTTGGTCATCAGAATGTCCTTTGCACGGAGCATCCCAATGGCGCGGGGCAGCGTCAGCGCCAGACCCAGATCGGGCGCCGCGCCGAGGCCGGGGAAGCCAGCCTTGAAATAGGCGTTGTCGGCCAGCACCACAAAATCACACATCATCGCCAAAGAAAACCCAGCGCCCGCGGCAGCGCCGTTGACGGCAGCAACAACCGGCTTTTCGCCCGTGAGAAGCAGTTTTACCCACCCATGGCTTGGATGCATACGCTCGCGCACGGCTGGTGCGCTGCGGTCTGACATGTTGGAGATATCACCTCCTGCGCAAAACGCTTGGTCGGTCCCGGTAATGATGATGCACCGAACCGCACCGTCCGCCATGAGTTGCGGAACTGCTGTTTCCAAGCCCTGCTTGATCGCAGGGCTGAGGGCATTCATAGTTTGAGGCTGGTTGAGCCGCAGCACGGCAATGTCATCCCGGCGTTCGACGATTACCGCGTTCACGTTTCTCTCCCGGCTTGTTTGCACGCTCGATGGTCCCGGTTCAGGATATCGGTATACGGCATGAAATGAAATTGAATTTCGTGCCGGTGCGAAATTCTCACGCGACCTGGACGTTGGCGCGAAAGGATTTTTCGTCGAATGCTCTCAATTAACTTGACGGACTCGATCCCTCTAAATTGACTCGCGCAAGGTGGCTTTGTAAATCTTGTTAACGCTCGATTGCGGCAAAGAACGAAGGTGGCCTATCTCCGAATTTCTCGCGGGCGACGAAGGCACATGACGGAAAACAGGGAGAGTAACATTTAGCGGGTCCACGTTTCCGAGACAAAGCAACACGTTGAGCTGACATGGGATATCATAACAGGTGGGATTATGGCCAACGATTGCTGCGGAAATCTAATGGTCGCACCATGTTTTATTAACCTATGTTAGAGAGGCCTGAGTGTTCATACTTTGACAAGTTTCGGTAGTGACTGAGACGGCCATGAGTGACAGGAGAGCCGGGCGAGCAAAAACGCAACAACTAATGAGATTTCAGAATTGCAAGAATCCTTGATGGATAGCCCTCTTTCTTGTGCCGAGGGCGCAGAATTCACTTAAGGGCACCTCGAACAATGACGATTTTATCGTTGGATCTCCCGCCGCTGTGGGGTGACGCTCGTTTTCACTGTTGATTTTCCGCGGAAGCGGTTGCGTTTACTCGACCAGCGTCCGGTTTTATGCGTACCGGGCACACGGCTCCCTCATATGGCGGCCATTCGCTCCAGCGTGACAAGACGGCGGATGTTGTAGGCGAGGTTCTGGAGGCCGATTTTGGCTTTCGCCCGAGCAATGCCAATCGTCCGTATGATCCGACCGCCCGGAGAGGTTTGCTGAGCACCGAACACGTGCTCGACGCGAGCCCGAATCTTGCTCTTTTTGCGGTTTGCGTTCTCTTGCGCCTTCGATAGCCGATGATTGCGGCTCGCGCGCTGATGAATCCGACTGCGCAAGTCGCGTACCTTGAGCTTTGCCTCGGTCTCGGCCGACCGATAAGCGCTGTCCGCGTAAACATCCGCAGACGTATTGGATTTATTCAGAAGCCCATCGAATTTCTGGCTGTCATGCACGCTCGCGTCGGTGACGTCATACTGCCGGATCAGCTTGTACCTGACATCGGCATTTACGTGGTTCTTGTATCCATAGAAACTCTTGCCGTGCTTCTTGGTCCAGCGCGCATCCTTGTCTTTCTGCCGGTTTTTCGACGGGTCTTTCTTCCAAGCCTTGGGCGTCTTGCCAGCCTTCACGTCCGCATTTTCGTCGCGGCTATTACGCTGTTTCGGAACCGGAACAATCGTCGCATCAACCATCTGGCCGCCGCGAGCGGCGTAGCCCTTCGCTTCCAAATGCTGGCCAAAACGCTCGAACAGTTTCTCAATGAGACCGA
>JAJYAH010000728.1 GCA_021779635.1 Pseudomonadota bacterium
GCTCATCAGTTCGACATATTCGTCGACCGAGCGCACTTGCAGCCGCGGATTGTACCGCTTTTCCTCGCCGATGGTGGAGACGGTGTCGCCCTTGTAGTCATGGGCGGGGAACACCAAGGTCTCCTCGGGCAGCTTCAACAGCCGGTTGAAAATGGAATCATATTGCGCCCGCGCGCTGCCGTTCTGAAAATCGGTGCGGCCGGTGCCGCGGATCAAGAGCGTATCGCCGGTGAAGACTCGATCGCCCATCAGGAAGCTGTAGGAATCGTCGGTATGGCCGGGCGTGTACATCACGTCGAGTGTGATGCCCTCGATCGTCACCTTGTCGCCCTCGGCGACCCGCATCGCCACCACGTCGGCCTTTGTCTGCTCGCCCATGATGGTGACGCAATGGGTGCGGTTGCGGAGCTCGCCGAGCCCGGTGACATGGTCGGCGTGCAGGTGGGTGTCGACGGCCTTGACCAGTTTGAGATCGAGCTCGCGCAGCAGCTGGCAATAGCGGTCGACCTTCTCCAGCACGGGATCGAGGATCAGCGCTTCGCCGCCGGCGCGGCTGGCCAGGATGTAGCTGTAGGTTCCCGATACGCTATCGAACAGCTGGCGAAAAATCATGAATGGCACATTCGCGATTTGATTCCTCATACTATCACTCAAATTCGCCGCGCATAGCTCAGCCGATAGAACACGTGATCACATGGCCTTCGTCTTCCCCATCATGGGAGGGGCTTCATCCCGGTCCCGCGATACCCGGATTGCCATCGACGCCCCTTAACGTGACACCGGCGTCGCGCGGTTCCCACGATGATTGGTCTGGAATATAACTGGTCAAAGCATAAACGCTAATGGCTGACAACGCAGGCGGCGGACCAGCGGCGCGGTGCTGTCTTGCGGCGCCCCGGAAACGCCGATATCCGGGGATCCGCCGCACAATTGGGACTTTGCGGTTCGCGCCTTGGCGGGCTAAAGGCGAAAGCCTTGGTCTTCAGCAAATCCGGGAGCCTGTCGTGGCTGAGTATGTCGTTGAATTTGGTAAGGATGGCCGGCCAATCGAACCCGACGGTCGCCTGGACGCGCCGGCATTCCACCGCAACCATCAGGCGATCCGGGCGGTGTTACAGCGATTCCTTGTCGGCAAATCCGGCGATGTCGTGGAGGCCGGCAGCGGCACCGGCCAGCATGTCGTCGACTTCGCCCGGCATTTTCCTGAAATCACCTGGTGGCCGAGCGATCTCAACGCGCAGCATCTGAAAAGCATCGAAGCGTGGCGGGCGCATTCGCAACTCCCAAATATCCGCATCCCGCTGCGGATCGATTTATCGAACCCCTCCTGGTGCCCAGAGATGCATGGTGCGAGCGGCCCTGGTGAATTGCTGGCGGTATTCTGCGCCAACGTCGTCCATATCGCTCCGTGGCGAGTTGCAGAGGGGCTGTTTGCCGGCGCTGGGAGATACCTGCGGGCCGACGGGCGGCTGTTTCTCTACGGACCGTTCAAGCGCGGCGGCAAGCATGCCGCCGTCAGTAACGCGGTGTTCGACACCAGTCTTCGTGAAGGAAATCCCGAATGGGGCGTGCGCGATATCGAGGCCCTGGAAGGGCTGGCGGTGAGTGCCGGTCTTTCGCTCAACGAAACCGTCGAAATGCCGGCCAACAACCTGATTCTGGTGTTCGGCCGGCCAAAGACAGTCTGAGCAGCGATGCATGGCGCGCGGCTGTTTGCGTCGGTTGATTGAACGAAGGCCTCCCTCCATAATGCCGGGAATCAGCAAGTCCCAACTGCATCTGGCCGCATCTGGGTTGAAATAAAAAGCCGATGATCGATGTGACCGCAGCTGACGGAATTTCCGGCGACGCCCGCGTCCGCTCCAACGTGATGCGCCTGGCCGCGGCGCAGGCGCTGACGGGCGCGAACTCGGCGGTGATCTTCGCTACCGGCTCGATTGTCGGGGCAACGCTGGCACCGGACGTCTCGCTCGCGACCGTGCCGCTCTCGATGTACGTTCTCGGGCTCGCTGCCGGCACCTTGCCGACCGGCGCCATCTCGCGCGCCTATGGCCGCCGCGTCGCCTTTGTCATCGGCACCGGCTGCGGCGTGCTGACCGGCCTGCTCGGGGCCTTCGCTATCCTGCGCGGGTCGTTTCCGCTGTTTTGCTGCGCGACGTTCCTCGGCGGGTTGTATGGCGCGGTGTCGCAATCCTATCGCTTTGCGGCCGCCGACGGGGCTAGCGCTGAGTATCGCCCGAAGGCGGTGTCGTGGGTCATGGCCGGCGGCGTGTTCGCCGGCGTGCTCGGCCCGCAGCTTGTGGAATGGACGATGGGTGTCTGGCCGCCCTATTTGTTCGCCTTTAGCTTTGTGGTGCAGGCCATCGTTGCGCTGATCGCGATGGCCGTCCTCGCGGGCATCGATGCGCCGAAGCCCGCACCGTCGGATCTGCACAGGGGCCGTCCGCTGTTCGAGATCGCACGGCAGCCGCGGTTCATCGCGGCGGCGTTGTGCGGTGTCATTGCCTACCCCATGATGAACCTCGTCATGACATCGGCGCCGCTGGCGATGAAAATGTGCGGACTGAGCGTCAGCGATTCAAATTTCGGTATCCAGTGGCACATCGTTGCGATGTATGGGCCAAGCTTCTTTACCGGTTCCCTGATCGCGCGGTTTGGTGCGCCGAGAATTGTCGCGGCGGGATTGCTGCTTGAAGCCGCCGGCGCGACCATCGGTCTCTCCGGCACGACGGCAATTCATTTCTGGTCTACCCTGATCGTGCTGGGAGTTGGCTGGAATCTCGGTTTCGTCGGAGCCTCCGCGCTTGTGCTGGAGACGCATCGGCCGCAGGAACGCAACAAGGTTCAGGCCTTCAACGATTTCCTGGTATTCGGCACGATGGCGGTGGGGTCTTTCTCCTCCGGCCAGTTGCTGGCGAATTACGGCTGGTCGATGGTGAACCTGGTGGTGTTTCCGCCGGTGCTGCTGGGACTGGCGGTGCTAGCGGCGGCTTCGCTCGCGAAGCGGCGGTCGGCGTTGCAGCAGATTCCGGAATTCCCCGATCCGGGCTTGATTGATTAGCCGGTCTTCGCCTGAAGTGCTGGAGGTTCGATGCCGGCGTCACGATTGCACAGTTCGGCTGTTATCGAAGCGCTGGAATTACGGGTCTGTCAATTTCCATCGTCATCGCCGGGCTTGTCCCGTCCGCCCACGTCCATGGCATCCAGCTTCAGGAAAGACGTGGATTCAAGGGGGCAAGGTCGCGCATGACGCTGTCGCAACCAACGAGACAAACATTGAGGCGTCCAGTCACGGTGCCGTCGGCGAGACATCCGTCCGTTACGAGGGCTGGCGAATCGTCGTAGTGTGCTTCTGGGTGGCGATCTTCAGCTGGGGCCTCGGCTTCTACGGACAGACTGTCTATGTCGCCGAATTGCACAGCCTGTACGGCTGGCCGACATCGCTGATCTCGTCCGGAACGACCTTCTTTTACTTGTTCGGTGCGCTGCTGGTCGTCTTCGTCAGCGAAGCGATCCGTAAAATCGGCCCGCGCAACTGCCTGTTGGCAGGCGTGTTGTCGATGGCTGCTGCCGCCGTCTTGATTGGCCGGGTAACGGAGCCATGGCAGCTCTACGCTGCGGACGCCGTGCTTGCCTTCGGCTGGGCGGGAACCAGCCTCGGCGTCATCACCAACACGCTCGGTCTATGGTTCGACAGGAAGCGCGGCATGGCGATCAGCCTGGCGCTGAACGGCGCAAGCTTCGGCGGCATTGTCGGTGTGCCATTATTGGTGGTCGCGATCGGTCGCTTCGGGTTTTCAGGCGCCATGACGTCGGCTGCGGCTTTGATGCTCGCGCTAACGATTCCCGTGATCCTTATTTTCGTCGGGCGGCCGCCCGCCCGTCGCGTTGAGATGAAACCAGCAGACCCGGAGGCTGTTTCGGCGACGCGGATACGAACGCTGGCGTTGCACGATACCGCGTTCCTGAGCGTAACGATTGCCTTCGCGCTGGTGCTGTGTGCGCAAGTCGGGTTCGTCGTCCATCTGATTACATTTCTTGACCCCCTGATCGGACGCGAGCACGCGGCGATCGC
>JAJYAH010000057.1 GCA_021779635.1 Pseudomonadota bacterium
AAACGAATCGGTCCATCCACAGCTTGAATCACAACCAAGCCCGGATGAGAATCCTGAATCCCAACAGACCCTAGTCAGACTTGGGGCGAACCAAGATCCGGCTCACCCGAAATCATATGAAACGTTTCATTGACAGGTGTTTTTCCCCAGCCTAGCGTCTCGGTGCCGAGCGGTATGACGCGCGGCCCCGGAAAAAAGGTTTCCACCCAACAGGTGGACGGCGAAACAGCCGCAAAAAATTGCAGGGAGAAGTCATGAGCATTACACGCAGAAATCTGCTGTTGTCCGGTGCCGCCGTTGGCGTCGCGCTCGCCGGTTCGAGCACCTCGGTCATGGCCGCCGAACAGGAATTGACGCTCGGCGTCGTCGGCGTCCTGTCTGGTCCCGCTGCACAATGGGGGCTGGCGCTTCGTGGTGCGGTGGAATTCGTTGCGGCGGAAGCCAACCGGGACGGCCTGATCAGGATCGATGGCGCGCCTTGCAAGGTCAACGTCGTCGCCATCGACAGCAAATACACGGCCGAGGGCGCTGCCGCAGCGGCCAACACACTGGCGGGGCAGGGCGTTAAATTCATCATCGGTCCGATCGGATCGCCGGAGCTCACGGGGGTGAAGCCAATCGCCAAGCGCAATGCGATGCTGGTGATGGGCAACGGCTACGCCAAGGACGCGCTGTCGCCGCAACTGCCGTTGGTTTTTCATATGGGACCGGGCCCTTCGGGCTGGGCCGACCCGATCATCAAGATCGCCAAGCAGAAGTTCGGGATGAAGAGCGTGGTGCTGGTCGCGCCGAACGATCAGGGCGGCACCGATATCGCGAGCGTCGACGCCGCTGCCTACAAGAAAAACGGCATCGCCGCGACCGAGGAATATTATCAACGCGGCACCGCCAATTTCGCGCCGATCGTGACCCGTATCATGAATGCCAGCCCGCAGGCCGTCGACCTCGCCTCGTCGCCGCCCGGTGATGCCGGCATCCTGGTGAAGCAACTGCGTCAGGCTGGCTTTGAGGGGCCGATCGGACGTCTCGGCGGTCCGGGTTACAGCGAGATATCCCGTGTCGCCGGTGGCGATGATGTGCTGAAGGACTTCTATTGGTACGAACCGGTTCTGATCGACGAGAAGGTGCAATTGATCGCCGACGACTACAAGAAGCTACTCGGCGCCGAGCGGCCGGAGAACAACCTGTTCTTCCAGTGGGTCTCCGCCGCGCGCATGGTAATCAAGGCCATCGCCAAGGCCGGCACCATTTCCGACACGGCCAAGGTTGCCGAAGCTCTGCGATCTCTGCCGGTCGAGGATCCCAACATCGGTCCCGGCCACTGGATCGGACAGGATTTCTTCGGCATCAATCAGGAGCTGTCGTTCCCGTTTGGCATCGGACTTGTGGAAAAAGGCAAGCTGCAGCCGACCATCCGAGTCGAAGCCGCCAACGGCAAGTAGCTGACGTCCCGTGGAAGGCTTTGTCGCCACCAGCCTCATCGGCATCAGCCTCGGAGCGCAGTATGCGCTGCTCGCCCTGGGCTTCACCCTGATCTTCGGCATCCTCGGTGTCGTCAATTTCGCGCATGGCGGCTTCTATGTACTGGGCGGATATCTGGCATATTGCGTGGTGACCTATCTCGGCATGCCATACGTGGTGGGGGTGGTCGGCGCGGCGCTCGCGACGGCTGCGCTCGGATATTTGTTCGAACGCTTCGTGCTCGATCGCCTGATCGACGATCATCTGGCGACGCTGATGCTGACGCTCGGCCTCTATATGATGATGTCGAGCGGCATCCTGGTGGTATTCGGGCCGCAATCGCCCGCCTTCAGCTTTCCCTTGAGTGGCGTCATTCGCGCCCACGGCTTCTATCTGCCGATCGAGAATCTCGTGGTGCTGGGTGTCTGCGTCATCGGCATCCTGTCGATCTACGGGTTGATGTACCACACCGATTTCGGCCGTGCGCTGCGTGCGCTTGCCGATGATCGCGCGGTTGCGACGGCGCAAGGGTTGCGCCCCACGGTTCTGTTCCCGGCAGCTTTCGCGCTGGCGACGGGGCTGGCCGGGCTCACGGGCGCCCTGGTCACGCCGATCCTGTCGCTTGCGCCGCATATCGGGGATCCGGTGCTGGCGACATCGTTCCTCATCGTCATTCTCGGAGGCCTCGGTAGCGTCGGCGGCGCGACGGTGGCGGCTTTTATCGTTGGCATGGTGGAGGCCTTTTCGTCGGTCTATCTCGGCGGATCGAAAGGGGCGCTCGCACTGTTCGTGCTCGTTCTGATCATGCTGGTGGTAAGGCCTTCAGGGCTGTTCGGCCATCGAGTTCGAGGAGCTTGAGCATATGACCGCGCTCCTCCCTTCCACGACAAGCGGCGCAGGCAGTGCTGAGAAGTCCGCCGTCGCGGTCATCGCCTTCGCCTTCGTGATTCCATGGGTCAGCCAGAACCCGATGATCTATTCGCTGGCCAATCAGATATTGATCGCGATAACGGCGGCTTTCAGCGTCTACATCATGTTGCGCATGAACCTGATGACCTTCGCGGTGCCGACATTTATGGCGATCGGTGGTTATACGGTTGCGATCCTGGGGGTGCGTCACGGTGTGACTGACGTCTTGCTGCTCGGTCTCGCCAGTTTCGTGGTGCCGGCGCTGTTCGCGCTGCCGCTCGGCGCTTTGGTGCTTCGCCTGACCGGCGTCTACTTCGTGCTCGTCACCTTTGTCCTCACTGAGATCACGCAACTGGTCTTGTTCGAGACGCCGGGATGGACCGGAGGTTCCAACGGCCTTGTTGGCATGCCTGTTGTGACATTCTTTGGGCTCGAGCTTGGCGACAACCGGGCAGTGCTTCAGGTCACGATTGGACTCGCGCTCGCCGGCGCGATCGTCACCGCCGCGGTCACCCGCATTTTGCGCCAGCATTTCGCCGCCATCGAGGAAAACGAACTGCTCGCCCAAAGCCTCGGACTGGTAGTCTGGCACTACAAGGCGTTTGGTTTCGCGATCGCGGCGGGCGTGTCGGGCCTTGCGGGCTTCGCATTGGTCAACATGCTGCTCACGGCGCATCCGACGTCTTTCAGCCCGCTCTCGTCGGTGAATTACATCGCTTACGCCATTATCGGCGGCAAGGGCAGCATGCTCGGGCCGGTGGTCGGCGGCACCTTGTTGATTTGGGCGGGCGAAATATTTGCGCTGCGCGGCGAATATTCGCAGTTCCTGTTCGGTTTCCTGATCGTCGTGGTGGTGTTGGCGGCGCGCGACGGGATCGTTGGGACGTTCTACCGGCTCGCTCTGCGCTTCGCGCCCAAGCAGTCGCGGACTTCCCTGAACGCGGCGCCGCTGCGCTTGCCGGTTACCACGGAGCCGCAACCATGACCGGCGGAGCCACAACCAATAACGGCGAACAAGAAAGCCGCAAGGGCGGCGGGGCGCTCCTCGAAGTCGCCTCCATCTCCAAGCGCTTTGGCGGGCTGCACGTCTTCACTGACGTCAGTTTTTCCATTCCGCCAGGCGAAGTGCTTGGCGTCATCGGCCCGAACGGCGCCGGCAAGACCACCTTGATCAATGTCATTTGCGGCATGCTCCCGCCGACCGCAGGCCGCGTCCTGATCGACGGCAATTCGATGACCGGAAAGCCGCTCCACGTCATCAGCCGCATGGGAATCGTCCGTAGCTTTCAGCAGACCAACACCTTCCGGACTGCGACGGTTCGCGAAAATATCTCCCGTGCCGTACGCTTCAGCGGCGGCGGCCAACCGGCATGGAACGCCATCGCGCCGCTGGTCGATGAATTCGAACTCGCACCGCAGCTTGACGAGCAGAGCGATAAGCTGCCTTACGGGCTGCAGAAGATGCTCGGCCTCCTTCTTGCCTATGCTGTTCGGCCGAAAGTGCTGCTGCTCGATGAGCCGGCGGCCGGCCTGGAGCGGCGCGAACGCCTGCGGATCGATGCTCTCGTCCGTCATGCAAGGGCGGGACTGGGTTGCGGCATCCTGATCGTGGAGCACGACATGGATCTCGTGCGCCGTCTCTGCCCGAAGATTCTGGTTCTTGATTCCGGCCGGGTGCTGGCCGAGGGCGTGCCAGCCGAGGTACTGGCGCGCAAGGATGTCATCGACGCCTACCTCGGAACGGTCGACGAGGAGGCAGCCTGATGTTGGCGGTTGAGAATCTGGAAGTTCGCTATGGCGGCATTACTGCGCTGCGCGGCGTCTCGATTGAGGTCGCGCAGGGCGACACGGTCCTGCTGGTCGGCGCCAACGGCGCCGGCAAGTCGAGCCTGATCAATGCCGTCATCGGCCTTGCTGCAACGTCGCGCGGCAGAGTGCGGTTCGCTGGTGAGGACATCAGCGCGTTGCCCTGCGACGGGCGAGCTCGCGCCGGTATGGGCTATTCGCCGGAAGGCCGCCGCGTGTTCGCCACCATGACGGTCAAGGACAATGTGCTGAGTGGTGCCTGCGGACGGGGCGCTTCGGCCCAACGCGAGGCATGGGAATGGCTCTGTGGCATCTTTCCGATGCTTGGGGAGCGCGCAAGCCAGCCGGCTGGACAATTATCCGGCGGCCAGCAGCAAATTGTCGCCCTTGCGCGCGCGATGAGTTCGTTTCCGAAGCTGCTGCTGCTTGACGAACCCTTCCTCGGACTTGCTCCGGTCTGGATCGTGCGGATCAGCGAGGCGATCCGGCATATGCAGCAGCGCGGCACAACCATTCTGATGACCGAGCAGATGGCGCGTCCGGCGCTGAAGCTTGCCACCCGCGGTTATGTGATGCGCGGCGGTGAAGTGCGGCGCAGCGGCAGCGTCGCCGAGATCCGAGATCTTGCTCTCGCTGAGGAGTATCTGTGATGCCGGGCACGATGAATGCAACGTTGCGTCTGGGTACGTTCGCTGCGACGGCGGCCGCCAGCGAGCTTGCCCCCGAGGTCGCGGTGAAGGCCGCCATTTGCCTGCTCGATTCGCTTGGATTGGCGCTTGCCGCGCGTGACGAGCCGACGGCCGTGGCGGCCCGCGCCATGACGACGCCGATTGCGCCGGGGCCGCGGACGGCGCGCATTTGGGCGGACGGCAAGCACGCGCCTTTATCCGAGGCGGTTCTAGCCAACGGCATCGCCGTGCACGCTCATTTTCAGGACGATACCGATCACGATTCATGGACCCATCCCGGATCCCTGATTTCGCCGGTCGCAATCGGTCTCGGCGAGATGCTGGATGCGCCATTACGCACCGTGCTGACGGCGCTTACGGCAGGCTATTCCACTCTCAAATGGCTGGGTGCCGGCGAAGCCGTTGCCCGCGGCTTGATCGGTCGGGGCGTGCGTACCAGCCCGACCTTCGGCACCATCGGTGCCGCCGCGGCGGGAGCCGTTATGCTTGGGCTCGATGCTGCGAGGGCCACGAACGCAATCGCTATCGCGGCCTGCACGACCGGCGGCACGCTCGAGCCGGTACGCTGCGGTTCCGACGAGTGGCGTGTGCAGAACGGCCGCGCCGCCCATGGTGGCCTGATCGCCGCCGAACTCGCGGCGCGCGGCGTGCAGGGAGCGCCAGACGCATTGGAGGGACCCAAGGGCTTGTTGCGTTCGCTCGCGGGCCTTGATCGCGTTCCCGACACATGGCTGCGGGCTCCCGATACCGCGACCATGATCGGCATCATGGCCAAACCCTTCGCTACCCTTGGCGACAACATGTCGGCCGTGCTGGCGGCCCATCTGCTTCACCGCGACCGCATCGACCTGTCGCTGACAAAGCGGATCACTGTCGCGATCTGGCGTCCTTATACGGAGTACCCGGGGACGTCCTTCAAGGGACCCTTTACGAGGACGGTGCAGACCCAGGCCAGCACAGCCTTCGCGGTCGCTGCCATGCTGCGTTATGGGCGACTGAACTACGATATGGGCGTCGAGCACCGCCAGGATCCGGAGATCATGGCACTCGTCGGGAAGACGATAGTAGAGCCTGACGACATCGGGACGCATCTCGACGCGACCATCGAAATCGAAATGGTTGACGGTACCCGCCACCGCCGTACGGCAAGGGAGGCGCCGAGGACCCTGGTTTTTCAGGACGAGGCGCGCGCCACGGAAGTGTTCGAAACTCGTCTGGTCGGATCAGGAATTCCGGGCGGCCAGGGAAGCAAACTCGCCGCGGACGTCTTCGCCTCGGCGCGCAACGGTGGATCGATGTCGCTGCGCACGCTGCTCGATCGCCTCGCCGGCTCTCAGGGAGAAAACAAAAAGTGAAACTCGGACTCGAAGGCAAGACGGCCATCGTCACCGGCGGCAGCAAGGGCATCGGTCTTGAGACCGCGCGCCTTTTGGCGGAGGAGGGGGTCAAGGTACTGGTCTGCGCACGGCGCGAAGACGCGCTCACGGAGGCCCGCGCCGACATCGAGAAGACAACGGGCGCAAAGGTCGAGACCCTTTCGCTCGATGTCGCCGATGTGAAGCAGATCGAGCGATTGCCGACGGTCGCGCGCGATCGCCTCGGACGCATCGATATCCTCGTCAACAATGCCGGCACGGGCACCTACAAGCCTTTCCTCGAGGTCACCGACGAGGAGCTGCAATATGGCATGGCGATCAACTTCTTCGCCCAGTTCCGCATCTGCCAGCGCATCATCCCGATCATGATCGGCCAGAACGGAGGCAGCATCGTCAACGTATCGGGCGAAACCGGCATCATGGTGACGATGCCGCCGTTCCTGTCGTCTTGCACCGGTCCGGCCAAGTCGGCGGAAATCCGGTTCTCGAAGATCCTCGCCAACGAGTTCGGACCCCACAACATCCGCGTCAATTGCGTCGTCCCGGGATTCGTCAACACACCGGAACGTTTCGCAAAATGGGAACGCGAACTGGCCAAGCGAAGCCTGGGCGCTGAAGAGGCGGAAGCCGAACGCCGACGTTGGTCGGAGAACAACTCCATGCGCAACACGCGCTGGGGCACGCCGCAAGAACTCGCCAACCTTATCGTCTTTGCGCTCTCCGACCGCGCGAGTTTTGTGAATGGTGCCGTGCTCGTTGCCGACAACGCGATGGACAAATCCTGATGGCCGACGTCGATAAACCGCTTGCAGGCGTCACCGTGGTCGAACTTGGCCACAGCGTGGCCGCGCCCTATGCGGGTCTCATTCTGGCCGATCTCGGTGCGCGCGTGATCAAGGTCGAAAACCCCAAGAGCGGTGACTATGCACGTGGCTGGGGTCCGCCGTTCTGGAATGAGACGGCAAGTGTCTTCCACAGCCTCAATCGCGGCAAGGAGGGCGTCACCGTCGATTTCGGCGCACCGGACGACCGCGAAAATTTGAAGTCGCTGATTCTGGACGACGCCGATGCCGTCGTCCAGAACCTGCGGCCCGGAATCCTGGAAAAATTCGGACTCACGGCCGACGCGCTGCGCGCCGAGAAGCCTTCGCTGATCTGGTGCGACATCGGCGCCTTTGGCGCTACGGGGCCGCTCGCCAGCAAACCGGGCTACGATCCGCTCGCCCAGGCCAGCACGGGCATCATGAGTGTGACCGGCGAAGGCGGCCGCCCGCCCGTGCGCGTCGGGGTTTCCCTGGTCGACATGGGTTCCGGCATGTGGGCCGTGATTGGCATGCTCGCCGCCTTGGTCGCGCGCAACAAGGGTGGTCAGGGACGCCGCGTCGCGACCTCGCTTTACGAGACGGGGCTCGCATGGATGACGGTGCCGCTGGCCGGCTATGCGGCATCGGGTGAAGTACGCCAGCCCTACGGCTCGGGTACTGCGGAAATCGCGCCCTATCAGGCCTTCGAGGCTTCCGATGGCTGGCTGATGATCGCCGCCGGCAACGACAATCTGTTCCGTAAGCTGTGCCTCGCGCTGAGCCTCGAGGCGCTTGCTTCCGATCCCGACTTCGCAACCAATGCGGCCCGGGTCGTCAACCGCGAGCGGCTGATTCCGCAAATCGAAGCGGCGGTGCGCCGCTATTCGGCCGATGCCCTCGGCAGGATTCTCGACGAGGCGGGCGTTCCCAATGCGCCGCTACTCACCACCGATCAGGTCGCACGGCATCCCCAAACCCAGGCGCTCGATATGACGGTGCGGTGTGCGGACGACGATATCGAACTCGTCGGCATACCGCTCGCCTTCGACGGCACGCGGCCCCGCGCTCGGACGGCTGCGCCGGCGCTGGGTCAGCACAATGCCATCCTTCGAACACCCGCCAGCAAGGGGACGACTAATGCAAAGTGATTTCCAGACGATCAACGTCGAACGGCGTGACGGCGACATCCTGCTGGTCACCCTGAACCGGCCGGAGGCGTCCAATGCCATGAACACCCAGATGGGCCTCGATCTGGTGGAACTCTTTGAGGGCTTCTCGACCGACATCAAAGGCCTTCGGGCGGTGATTCTGACCGGGCAAGGCGACAAGGCCTTTTGCGCCGGTGGCGATCTGAAGCAGCGTAACGGCATGACCGATGACGCCTGGCAAGCCCAGCATCTCGTCTTCGAGCGCATGCTGCGTGCTATCCTGGGCTGCCCGATCCCGGTGATCGGAGCGATTAATGGCGCGGCTTACGGCGGCGGCTGCGAGATCGCAGCGGCGCTCGACTTCGTCTACGCTTCGACCAATGCCCGCTTCGCATTGACCGAAGTGACCCTCGGCATCATGCCGGGCGGTGGCGGCACGCAGAATCTGGCGCGCGCGGTCGGTGAACGCCGCGCCAAGGAGCTGATCCTTTCCGGTCTGCCATTCTCGGCCGTCGAGGCCGAACAATGGGGATTGGTCAATCGGGTGCTGCCGCCCGGGGAATTGTTGGAGGCGGCGTTCGCCATCGCCCGTCGTATTGCCGCTAACGGCCCGATCTCGGTGCGCCAGGCCAAGCAGGCGATCCATCGCGGCCTGCAGATGTCGCTGGCGGATGGTCTTGTCTTCGAGATCGAAGCCTACAACCGGCTGGTTCCGACGGCAGACCGCCGCGAAGGCGTACGCGCCTTCAACGAGCGCCGCAAACCGAACTTTCAGGGCAAATAGAGGAGAGCCGCCAGATGCGCGAGAAAGCTCATGTTCGCGAAGTCGGACCCAGGGACGGCATTCAGATGGTCAAGACCATCCTGCCGAGCGCGCGCAAGCTCGCATGGTGCCGGGGGGCGCTGGAAGCCGGGATTCGTGAAATCGAGGTAACCTCATTCGTGCCGGCCAAGGTCATCGCGCAATTTGCCGACGCCGAGGAGGTGGCCCGGGGGGCGCTGGCGATGCGAGGCTTGCGGCCGTCGGTTCTCGTCCCGAATCTGAAGGGCGCGGAGCGGGCTTTTGCGCTCGGCGTGCCGATGGTCAACTACGTGCTGTCGGCGAGCGAGGAGCATAATCAAGCGAACGTTCGTCGCAGTACCGAGGATTCCCTGCTGGATTTTGCGCGCATCGCCGCGGCGCGGGACCAGCGTCCCGGGACACGGATCGGACTCGGTGCGGGAATCGCGACCGCCTTCGGCTGCACCATCTCGGGCGCGGTATCGGAAGCGCGGGTGGTCGAGATCGCCGTGCGGCTCGCCAAGATGGGGGCTGACGAAATCATCATTGCCGATACCGTCGGCTATGGCGATCCGGGCCAGGTTCGCCGGCTGATGGGCGCGGTGATCGCTGCCGTTCGTCCGCTGCCGGTCGCCTGCCATTTTCACGACACGCGGGGTCTTGGCCTGGCCAACGTGACGGCCGCGCTGGAAGCGGGCGTGCGCGCGTTCGACGCTTCGCTCGCCGGACTCGGCGGATGTCCGTTCGCGCCGGGCGCCACCGGGAATATCGACACCGAAGACACGGTCTTCCTGCTGGAGCAGCTCGGCTTCGACACCGGCGCCGATGTTGAAATGCTGGTAGCCCTGCGACGGGAAGTGGAGGCCTGGTTGCCGGGCGAGCGATTCTCCGGCGCGATCGCCCGCGCCGGGCTGCCAAAAACGTACCGCGTGTCGGCCAGCGCCGCCGCCTGAAAGGATGTGACATGAATTATCACGACACCGTTCAAACGGCTGACATGGAAGTCACCGTTGCCTTGGGCGAGGATTTTCCCGAACTGCGCAATACCGTGCGGCAGATCTGCAAGGGCTTTCCCGGCGAATACTGGAGGAAGCTCGATGACCGCAGCGGTTATCCGACCGAGTTCGTCGCCGCGCTGACGGAAGCGGGGTTCCTCGGCGCGCTCATTCCGGAAGAATACGGTGGCTCAGGCCTGCCGCTCCGCGCGGCGGCAGTTATCCTGGAAGAGATCAACGCCAATGGCTGCAGCGCCAGTCCTGCGCATGCGCAGATGTACATCATGGGCACGGTGCTGCGGCACGGCACTGAGAAGCAGAAGCGCAGCTATCTTCCGGAAATCGCCGCGGGAAGGCTGCGGCTCCAGGCCTTTGGGGTGACGGAGCCCAACACCGGTTCCGACACCACCCAGCTCAAGACCCGCGCGGAGCGTCAGGGCGATGTCTATGTCGTCAACGGCCAGAAGATCTGGACATCGCGTGCGCTGCACTCCGATCTCATGTTGCTGCTGGCGCGCACGACGCCGCTCGACCAGGTCAAGCGGCGCACGGACGGGCTGTCCGTCTTCCTCGTCGACTTGCGCGAGGCCAAGGGCAACGGCGTTGAGATTCGCCCGATCAAGGCGATGATTAACCACAACACCACGGAGGTATTCATCGAGAATTTGAAAGTGCCGGTGGAGAACCTGATCGGCGAGGAAGGGCAGGGCTTTCGCTACATCCTCGATGGCATGAACGCCGAGCGCATCCTCGTCGCCTCCGAATGCGTGGGCGATGGGCGCTGGCTTCTCAACAAGGGTGTCGCCTATGCCAATGAGCGACGCGTGTTCGGCCGACCGATCGGTCAGAACCAGGGCGTCCAGTTTCCGTTGGCACGCGCCTATGGCGAACTCGAAGCGGCCGACATGATGTGCCGGCGCGCCGCGGCGCTGTTCCAGGCCGGGCGCCCCTGCGGCGCGGACGCCAACATCGCCAAGCTGCTCGCCTCCGAGGCGACCTGGAAGGCAGCGGACGCGGCTTTCCAGACCCACGGCGGCTTTGCCTTTGCGCAGGAGTACGATGTTGAGCGCAAGTGGCGCGAGGTGCGGCTTTATCAGACGGCTCCGATTTCGACCAACATGGTGCTCGCTTACGTGGCGCAGCACGTGCTCGGTCTTCCACGTTCCTATTGAGGAGGCGACCATGCTGGATATCACCCGTCAAACCGCGAATTTCGTCGCACGCCTTAGGCCGGCCGACCTGCCCGACAGATGCCGGGAAGCAGCGCGCATCGGTATCGTCGACTGCGTCGGTGTCATGATCGCCGGCGCCGCAGAACAACCGGTACGAATTGTGTCGGCCATGGTGGCCGCCTCCACCCAGAACGACGGCGCGCCGGAGGTTCCGTCGGGCCGAAATCTCGCGGCATCGGATGCGGCGCTTGTCAACGGCGTCGCGGCGCATGTGCTTGACTATGATGATGTGGCGCTCGCGGGTCATCCGAGCGCGGTGCTGGTCCCAGCCATTCTGGCCGAGGGCTGGTCGCTCGATTCCAGCGGTACCGACGTGCTCGCGGCCTATGCCGCGGGCTACGAAGTATGGGCGCAAGTCGCAGCCCTCGAACCCGGTCACTTCCACGAGCGTGGCTTTCATCCGACGGCGGTGATGGGAGCGCTGGCCACCGCTGCCGCCTGCGCCCGGTTACGCAAGCTCGATTCGACCAGGACGGCGCATGCCATCGCTATTGCCGCTTCGCTCGCTTCGGGACTGGTCGCCAATTTCGGCACCATGACCAAATCGCTGCATGCCGGCCGCACCGCCCAGTCGGGCGTACTTGCCGCACGCCTCGCCGATCAGGGATTTACCGCTTCGCTCGACGTGCTCGAGCATCAAACCGGTTTCCTGCGCGCCCATTCGCCTTCCGGTACGCCGAATATCGATCACGGAACGATCGACATCGGCAAGAACTGGCGGCTCGCAGACCTTGGCATCAACGTCAAGCGCTATCCGACTTGCTATGCCACCCACCGCTCGATCGACGCGATGCTTGGGCTGGTGAATGAGCACAAGCTGAAACCCGACGATATCAAGGAAATCCGGGTCCACACCGGCGTCACGCAGAAGCTGATGCTGCGCAACACCAATCCGCAGACCGGTCTCGAGGCGAAATTCAGCATGGAATTCGCGATGGCAGCCGCGCTGATCGCCGGACGCGTCGGGCTTGCCGAACTCACCGACGAGTTTGTCTCGCGGCCGGAAGTCGGCGCCACCTTTGCAAAGGTTCGCTGCACGACGACAGATGAAGTCATGCCCGGGGATCAACCGTTTGCCCCGACCGATCGGGTAAGCGTCGTGCTTGCGTCCGGTCAGGTGCTGGAGCACGCGCCGGTCGTTCACGCCAAAGGCAGTTGGCAGCAGCCGCTGTCGCGGGACGAACTGAAAGACAAGTTCATGGATTGTGCAACGCGGGTTTTCAAGCGTGCGCAGGCTGCGACGCTGTTCGACCAGCTCTGGAATCTGGAGGAACTCGGCTCGATCCGTTCGCTCCGCCTGACTATTGATCGGATCGACGCATGACGGGAGCAGCTCCGAACAAGGGATCGGCGTTTCGAATCTGGCATCAATCGGTCAACGAGCTCGATCACCTGGACGTCTACAAGCGTGCGCTTGAGGCACATGCGGCGGAGATCCTCGACGGAGACGCCGAGGTCGTCGTCCACGGGCTTCCGGCCGGGTCGTATGGCGGCGCCTCGGCGACTGCGGTGCTGGGCAACGCGTTTGCCTATCACCGGACGCTCGATCGGGTCATCGACTATGCAATAACGGCCGAGCGGCAGGGCTACGATGCCTTCGTCATCGGTTCGTTCAGCGAGCCGTTCCTGCGCGAGATCCGCTCCGCCGTCGACATCCCCGTCGCCTCGCTCACCGAAAGCGGGCTTCTGGTCGGCTGTTCGCTCGGCAGCTATGTGGCGCTGGTTTCCAACGCTCCGGCGGTGCAATGGATGACGAAAGTTGCGGTCGACAAGCACAAACTTGCCGCCCGCGTGCTTGAGGTCGCGGCAATGGATCCGCCGCTCGACGAACCAGCGCTGGCGCGCGCTTACGCCGATCCGGCCCCCGTCATCGCCAATTTCGCCGCCGTGGCCGAGCGCCTGGTGGCGCGCGGTGCCGACGCGATCATTCCGGCCGAAGGTGTTTTGGCCGAACTCCTTGTCCGCCATGGGGTCCGCGAGATCGCCGGCGCACCCGTGATGGATGTTTTTGCCGTCACTTGGGCCTATGCGCTGATGCAGATCAGGCTGTGGTCCAAGGCGGGACTACGCGTCGGCCGGAGCTGGCACCACCGACGCGACGATCCTGCCGTGGTTGCCAGGTTTTGGAAAGAGGATGCGCGATGAGCAGTTTGCCCCTGACGCAGGTCGCCGGCGTCTATCATCGCAGGCTTGGCGATGTAGTGGTCTCCGGTCTCAGCGACGGTTACGTCGACATGGGATACGCGATCTTTCGCAACATCCCTGAAGAAGAAACCAAAGCCATCCTCGCGCGCGATCACCGGACGTCACCGCCGCGCATCTCGGTCAACGCGTTCGTCCTGCGCATGGGCCGCCGGACCTACCTGATTGACTGCGGCTCCGCCGACCTGATGGGCCCGACCTGCGGCCGTCTGCCTGCAAATCTTGCCGCCGCCGGAATCGATGCGGCTTCAATCGACGGGGTGCTGTTGACCCACGTTCATCCCGATCACTCCAACGGCCTGACCGACGCTGCGACCGGAACGCGCCTGTTTCCCAACGCCGAAGTCGTCGTCCATGAGAACGAGATCAATCACTGGTTCAACGACGAAGCGATGGCCCGGGCGGCCGAGCGGCCAAGACGGCGTTATTTCGAGGCCGGACGTACGCAGCTCTCGCCTTACATGGCCGCCGACCGCGTGCGTACCTTCAAGAAAGGCGAAGTGCTGCCCGGTGTGACCGCCATTCCGATTCCCGGTCATACGCCTGGCCATACCGCTTACGTTATCTCCTCTGCAGGCCACTCGATGGTCGTCTGGGGCGATACGGTGCACGTACCCGAGATCCAGGTCGCGCGCCCCGAAGTGACGATGGAGTTCGACGCCGACCCCGAAGCCGCCGCCGTCGCGCGGCAAATGATATTCGATATGGTCGTCGCCGACGACATGCTGGTCGCCGGCATGCATTTGCATTTTCCGGGCTTCGGCCATATGCGCCGCGAGGCTGCCCGATACAGCCTGGTGGCCGAGCAATGGTCGTTCGAGATATGAACAGCGATCTCTCCGACGTGGACGACATCCGGTTGGTCCCCAGGGCGTGCTATTTGGAGAACGGTCGCGAATTGCACAATTCATTTGCCCGCAGCTGGTGGATTGGCCTCCCGCGCAATTCACTTCGGCATATCATGGGTTAGATAGAGTTTGCAGGTCCGGTAGTGACGATGACAGAACAGCAAATGGCAGGTCGCGGAAGCAAATTGACCATCCGCGACGTGGCGATCGCCGCAGGCGTCTCGACCGGCACGGTATCGCGCGTGCTTAATTCACATGTCACCGTTCATCCAGACATTCGTCGCAAGGTTCAGCGCGCAATTGACGAACTGGGATATGCGCCGAACGCGGTGGCGCAGAGCATGCGCAACCGCTCGACTCACACGATCGGCTGCATCCTGCGCGAGATCAACATCCCGCAGCTGGCGGGTTTCGTCAAAGCCGCGCACGACGTGCTCGATGAGGTGGGCTTCTCGCTGCTGATCTCCAACTCGGAAGGCCGCCAGGAGCGCGAGCGGGAATTACTCGGCCGGTTGTCGCGGCGCCAGGCCGACGGGGTTATGATGGGGCCGTACACGCCGATTGTCGGCGAGTTCGAGGCCTTCTTGCGCGAGCTCGATATCCCCATCGTGCTGATCGACCGCGACGAGGTGGACTGGGCCGATACGGTGATGGCGGATCATGCCGACGGCATGCGTCGCGCTGTGGGACATCTGCTGGGTCTCGGTCACCGGCGCGTGGCCCTGATTACCGGCGAAGCCGGGCTCTATCCGTCGCGCGCGCGCGTAAAGGGATATCGGGAAGCCTACGCCTCACAAGGCATCGAGCCCGATCTGTCGCTGATCCACGCCGGCAGCTTTCTGCCCGGCGCGGGTTTTCGCATCACCTCGGCGCTGCTGGGACAGCGCAACCCGCCGACGGCGATTATCTCCGGCGGTATCGATATGTTGTCGGGCGTGTTGCGCGCGATACGGGGACGTGGTCTGCGCATACCGGAAGATGTCTCGGTGGTCGCGTCGGGCCATTCCGAATTGGCCGAATTGTTTACCCCACCCATTGCCGTTATCGGCTGGGATCAGGCGGAAGTCGGCCGTATCGCCGCCGGCATGCTGCTCGATCGGATTCGAAACGGCGGTTCGCATGAAGCTCGCAGCGTACTGGTGCCGAACGAATTCATCTCGCGTGCTTCGGTAGGGCCCCCAAAGCGCAGTGCCTGACGACGCGGGCCGGCCAACTGGCCACAGCATACAAGGAGATGTTCGAATGACAGACGGATCCATCAACGGCGGGAAAGTGGCGAAGCCAATGCTGTTCCAGCCGCTCACGATTCGTGGGCTCACGCTGAAGAATCGCCTCGTTGTGCCACCGATGGTCCACTATCGCTGCGAACCCGGAAACACCTGCGGCACATTTCACGTCGTCCATTTGGGCCGCTACGCATTGGGCGGCTTCGGTCTCGTATTTGTCGAGGTGACGGCGGTCGAGGAGGTTGGATTAACCAACGAGAATGACCTCGGCATCTGGAACGATACACAGGCCGAAAGCTTCAAGCCGCTGATCGCCTTCATGAAGCGTCAGGGTACAGCGATCGGTATCCAACTAGGCCACGGCGGTCGCAAGTCTTCGACGCAGAGCGCCATGCAGGGCATGGGCCCGCTGACCGAGGACGATCTGAAAGCTGGCGCCAAGATCTGGCAGCCTGTCGGGCCGACGGCCGAGCCGGTCGCAAAAGGCTGGCTAACGCCGCGGCCACTGACGACAGCCGAGTGCAAGACGATGGTCGGCACGTGGGCGGCTGCTGCAAGACGGGCAGTTGATGCCGGGTTCGACACCATCGAAATCCACACGGCGCATGGTTATCTGCTCGCTTCGTTTCTGTCGCCGATCTCCAACACGCGGAATGACGAGTACGGCGGCGACCGGGCCGGGCGCATGCGGCTTCCGTTGGAGATTGTCGAGGCGGTGCGCCGTGAAATGCCGGCGTCGATGCCGCTTTTCGTACGTGTTTCGTCCGTCGACGGCACCGTGGAGGGCTGGAACGTGGATGACACGGTCGCCTTTGCGCACGAACTGAAGGTGCGCGGCGTGGACGTGATCGACTGCTCCTCGGGCGGTATCGCCGGTGCGGCCACGGCAGCCCAGGTGACGCGTAGCCTCGGATTCCAGGTCCCGTTTGCCGAGCGCGTTCGTAAGGAAGCGGACATCAACACTATGGCCGTTGGCATAATTCTCGAGGCGCAGCAGGCCGAAGCCATCCTTCAGAAGGGGCAGGCCGATCTTATCGCTGTCGGCCGTCAGTCGCAGTTCAATCCCAATATCGCCCATCACTGGGCGCATGATCTCGACATCAACACTCGCTTCGAGGACTGGTCACCTGAGTATGGCTGGTGGCTCGAGAAGCGGATCAGAACCCTCGATGGTTTTGCCACGCCGACTGGCCTCGTTACGCGACACCTCTGAGTTCCGCCGCCGCTATCGCAGTGGGAGCCCCGAACAAGCTTGTCGTCATGGCCGGACCGATGATCGGCAACCATGGGTTTGGCAAAGACTTCAAAAACGCAATGAACCAGGCTTTTTTGCTCGCTAGTACTCGGAATCAGAGCTGAGTGATACGGCCGCGTCCTTGAAGAACCCTCCTTGTGGTCCAGACGAAGGGTTCGGCTCTTGAATCGCGACTCATATTTCAACAATATTGGGTACTA
>JAJYAH010000729.1 GCA_021779635.1 Pseudomonadota bacterium
CAGAGCTTGGACGCCGTGGTGCGCGAAGGGCTGTGGGAGAAGTTCGAATCCATGTTCCGCAATTTCGGCTGGGACGTGGTGATCGTGAAATACGGCAGGCTGATGCAGGCGGCGTTCGCGGAGCCGGGCGGCGAGGCCTTGAAGCGCTGGATCGACGCCTGCCCGAACCAGATGTATGCGGCGCTGTGCTTTCAGGGCGGGGCCGCGTTCCGCAAGCATCTGCGCGACGAGATCGGCGATCAGGGCGCGGTGTCGCAACTGATCGACAAGCGCAGCGACGCCGAATTGCTGGAGCTGATGTCCAATCTCGGCGGACACGATATGGCCAGCATGATCGAGGCGTTCGAGGCCATCGATCACGATCGCCCGGTCTGCTTCATCGCCTATACCATCAAGGGTATCGGGCTGCCGTTCCAGGGCCACAAGGACAACCATGCCGGGTTGATGACGGTCAGCCAGATGGAGAAATGGCGCAGCGACCAGCACATCCGGCCCGGGCACGAATGGGAGAAATTCGAGGGACTGACGCAGGAGCCCGCGGCGCTGGAGACGTTCCTGGCGAACGCGCCGTTCAATCGCGATGGCCGGCGCCGCCTGACCGCGCCGGTGATCGAGGTGCCGCCGCCGCAGCTTTCGTTCAAGCCGTCGCCGCAGATGTCGACCCAGCAGGGTTTCGGGCTGGTGCTCCACGAACTCGCGCGCGGCGACACCGAGCTTGCATCGCGCATCGTTACAGCGTCGCCCGATGTGACGGTGTCGACCAATCTCGGCGCCTGGGTCAACCGCCGCGGGCTGTTCGCGCGCGCCGAGAAGGCCGACCTGTTCCGCAGCGAGAAGATTCCCTCGACCTTCAACTGGGATTTTTCCCCGGCCGGACAGCACATCGAGCTCGGCATCGCCGAGATGAACCTGTTCATCCTGATGTCGGCGCTGGGGCTGTCGCACGCCATCAACGGTGAACGGCTGCTGCCGGTCGCCACCCTGTACGATCCCTTCATCCAGCGCGGCCTCGACGCGCTGAACTATGCCTGCTACCAGGACGCGCGCTTCATGGTGGCGGCGACCCCGTCCGGCGTGACGCTGGCGCCCGAAGGCGGCGCGCATCAGTCGATCGCAACGCCGCTGATCGGCATGGCGCTGGATGGCCTCGCGTCATTCGAGCCGGCCTTTGTCGACGAACTGGCGGTCATCATGGCTTTCGGCTTCCAGCATATGCAGCGCGAGGAAAAAGGCGAGGGCGGTTCGGTCTATTTGCGGCTTTCGACCCGCACGCTCGACCAGCCGCAGCGGATCATGACGCCGGACCTGCAAAGAGGCATCACCGACGGCGCCTATTGGCTGCGCAAACCGGGACCGAATGCCGAGGCTGTTATCGCCTATACCGGCGCGGTGGCGCCCGAAGCGATCGAGGCCGTCGGCCTGATCGGTGAAAGCCGCAGGGATGTCGGTCTCTTGGCGGTCACATCGGCGGACCGGCTGCATTCGGGCTGGACCGCGGCACGCCAACTGCGCCGCGACCGCCGCGCGCCGCAACATCTCAGCCCTATCGAAAAACTGCTGGCGCCGCTGCCGCGCGATTGCGGCATCGTCACCGTGATCGATGGCCATCCGGCGGCGCTGGGCTGGCTCGGCAGCGTGCGCGGCCACAAGGTTGAAGCCCTCGGCGTCGAGCATTTCGGCCAGACCGGCACCATCGACGACCTCTATCGCCACCACGGCATCGACGCCAACGCCATCATCGATGCGGCCGAAAGCCTCACCGCCGGCGCCCCGGTGCGGCACCGCAAGATGGCGGTGTGACAGTGCTTGCCGTCCCTGCGATAGCAGGGACGGCAGGAAGTACCCCGGGGCCGTCTTGCCACCTTCATAACACCGACCTTATATCCAGCGCCCGCCGCAATGCGGTGTCCCGGATATAGCGGGTTCATTTTGCCGGGATTTCGTGCAAGGATACCAGCCGAACGTTCCGTTCCCCTTCCATATGCCCTGAAATCACGAGGTTTACGATGGTCAACCGCATGCAATTCTACATCGATGGCGCCTGGGTCGATCCGGTCGTCAAGAAGTCCACGCCCGTCGTCAACCCGGCGACCGAAGAGGCGATGTATGAAGTTGCGCTCGGCTCCAAGGCCGATGTCGACAAGGCCGTAGCCGCCGCCAGGCGTGCCTTCGAAACCTATTCGCAGACCAGCCGCGAGGAGCGCGTGGCGCTGCTCGCGAAGATCATCGAGGTCTACAAGAGCCGCATGAAGGAGATCGGCGCCGCCGTCTCCGACGAGATGGGCGCGCCGCTGCCGATGGCGGAGAGGCTGCAGGCCGGTGCCGGCCTTGGCCACATCGCAGCGACACTCGACGTGCTCAAGAATTATCATTTCGAGGAAGCGGTCGGATCCGCCGTGGTGGTGCGCGAGCCCGTCGGCGTCATCGGCATGATCACGCCGTGGAACTGGCCGCTGAACCAGATCGCCTGCAAGGTCGCGCCCGCGCTCGCGGCCGGCTGCACGATGATCCTGAAGCCATCGGAATTCACGCCGACCTCGGCGCTGATCTTTGCCGAAATCCTGCATGAAGCCGGCGTGCCGAAGGGCGTGTTCAACCTGATCAACGGTCTCGGCCCCGAAGTCGGCGCCGCCATGAGCGAGCACCCGGACATCGACATGATCTCGTTCACCGGCTCGACCCGCGCTGGCATCGATGTCGCCAAGCGCGCGGCGCCGACGGTCAAGCGCATCAGCCAGGAACTGGGCGGCAAGTCGCCGAACATCATTCTGGAAGGCGCCGATCTCACCAAGGCGGTGACCGGCGGCGTCATGCACATGTTCAACAATTCCGGCCAGTCGTGCAACGCGCCGTCCCGGATGATCGTGCCGCTGTCGAAGATGAAGGAAGTCGCCGCTATCGCCAAGGGCGTGGCCGACAAGACCAAGGCCGGCGATCCCCGCGCCGAAGGCACCACCATCGGACCGGTTGTCAACCGCGGCCAGTGGGACAAGATCCAGGGCCTGATCCAGAAGGGCATCGAGGAAGGCGCTACCCTGGTGGCGGGTGGTCCCGGTCTGCCGGAAGGCGTCAACAAGGGCTTCTATGTTCGCCCGACGATCTTTGCCGATGTCACCGAGAACATGACCATCGCGCGCGAGGAAATCTTCGGGCCGGTGCTCGTGGTCATGGGTGCCAAGGACGAAGAGGACGCGGTCAGGATCGCCAACAACACGCCCTACGGTCTGGCGGGTTACGTCTCCGCCGACACCGTCGAGACCGCCCGCAAGGTCGGCCGCCGGATCCGCGCCGGCAACGTCAACCTGCAGGGCGTGCCGAACGAGCGCACCGCGCCGTTCGGCGGCTACAAGCAGTCCGGCAACGGCCGCGAATGGGGCAAATATGGCTTCGAGGAATTCCTCGAAGTGAAGGCGATCGCCGGCTTCAACGCCGCGTAAGCTTTAGAGCGACACGAAAGCGCCGGGGCGGGATGTCATCCTGCTCCGGCGTTTTGCGTTTTTGCCTTTGCTTCACCCTCCCCTCCAGGGGAGGGTAAACCGGCAGCGCATAGCGATGTCGTCCCTATCCGCCGAGCGCGCCCTGGGTGTTCACATACAGCGCATAGATCGACTGGCTCGAGGCCATGAAAAGCCGGTTGCGCATCACGCCGCCGAAGCAGACATTGGCGCAGCGCTCGGGCAGCGCGATGCGGCCGATCGGCGCGCCGTCGGGCGCGAAGACCATCACGCCGTCGAGTTCGGGACGGCCCATGCCCCAGCCGCACCACAGATTGCCGTCGATGTCGCAGCGCATGCCGTCCGGCGTGCCCGGACCGGCGTCGATCAGTACCCGCTTGCTGGAGATTTTATCGCCGCCGGCGGCCACGTCGTAGGCGAGAATCTTGCGGTTCGGCACGCCGCGCGATTCCACGACATAGAGAATCTTTTCGTCCGGCGAGAAGCAAAGCCCGTTGGGACCGAGAACGCCCTCGGCGACAATGCTGGCCTTTCCGGTCGCGCCGTCGATCCGGTAGACATTGGCGTCGATCTCGGACTCGGCCTTGTAGCCCTCGTAATTGCCGAGCAGATCGGA
>JAJYAH010000730.1 GCA_021779635.1 Pseudomonadota bacterium
CGTCCTCGAGCTGGCCCTGCACGCCCTCCTTGTAGCTCGCGGGTGTGAACGTCAGCTGCAAGTCGGAGCTCTCGGTGGTCTCGCCGGAATGCCAGAAGCAATAGACCATGGTCGGCGACAGCGAGAGCAGGCCGCGCCGCGTCGTGGCCCATTTGATCGCCTCGCCCACCAGGCTGAGGCCGCGCCGGCGCTCGTTGATGGTCCTGATGTTCTTGACGCGGGCGACCGAACGCGGCGCGTAATGGTCCTGCAATCCTTCGCCGACGCCGGGCAACGCGTGGCGCACGGCGATGCCGAGCGAGCCCAAAAGCTCCGGCGAGCCGACGCCGGACAATTGCAGAAGCTGAGGTGAATTGTAGCTGCCGCCGGAAAGGATGACTTCCTTCCTGGCGCGCACCTCGTGCGGCGTGCCGCCCCTGCCGCCCCTGACGTAGCGCACGCCGACCGCGCGCTTGCCCTCGAAGATGATCTCGGTCGCATGCGCGCGGGTCCGCACATGGACATTGCCCCGCTTCTGCGCGGGGTGCAGAAAGGCGGTCGCCGCGCTGACGCGCAGGCCGTTCTTGATGGTGCGCTGGGCGTAGGATACGCCCTCCTGGATCGCGCCGTTGTAATCGGGGTTGCGCGGAATGCCGAGGCTGATGGCGCCCGCCATGAACGCCTCGCAGAGCGGATCCTTCCAGTCCATGGTGGTGACGGTGAGATTGCCCTCGCGCCCGCGATAGGTGTCCTCGCCCTCTCCGATCCGCCGCTCCAGGCGCTTGAAATAGGGCAGCACGTCCGGATAGCCCCAGCCGCGATTGCCGAGCTGGGCCCAGGTGTCGAAATCCTGGCGCTGACCGCGGTTGTAGATGTGCCCGTTGATCGAGGAGGAGCCCCCGAGCGTCTTGCCGCGCGGCGCGTAAATGCTGCGGCCCCCGGTCCAGGGACCCGGCTCCTGCTGATAGGCCCAGTTGATGCCCTTCATGTGAAAGGTCTTGATGAAGCCGGCCGGCAGATGGATATAGGGATGCCAATCTCTCGGCCCGGCTTCGAGCACGCAGATGCTGGTGTCGGCGTCTTCGCTCAGCCGGTTGGCGAGCACGCACCCGGCGGAGCCGGCCCCCACGATCACATAGTCGAATGTATCTGCCATCTCGCTACGCTACCGCACCTTGTCGTTCAATTGATAGGTCAGATGCGCCTTCACTGTCGGCCACTCGCCCGGGAGGATGCTGTAGACGACGGTGTCGCGCAGCGTGCCGTTCGATGCGATCTGATGATTGCGCAGAATGCCGTCCTGCTTGGCGCCGAGCCGCTCAATGCCTCGCCGGCTCGCATGATTGAAAAAATGCGTGCGGAATTCAACCGCGATGCAATCGAGCTTTTCGAACGCATGGCCGAGCAAGAGCAATTTGCACTGGGTATTGACCGCGCTGCGCTGCACGCGCTTGGCATACCAGGTCGAGCCGATCTCGACGCGCCGGTTCGCCGCGTCGACATTCATGTAGGTCGTCATGCCCGAAATCTTGCCGTCGGCATCGTAAACCGTCCAGGGCATCATCGCGCCCGACGCCTGCAGCCCAAGCCGGCGGTCGATCTCCTTGCGCATGTCCTCGGCGCGCGGAATGGAAGTATACCAGAGCTTCCAGAGCTCGCCATCCTTCACCGCCTCGGTCAGTCCGTCGCATTGGTCCTGCGATAAGGGCTCCAGCCGCGCGTACGGACCTTTGAGCGACACCGGGTCAAGCCAGGCCATCGAATGCTCCCTTCCTCATCCGGAGGTGCGCATCCCCTAAAGCGCGTCTCCCAAGATGTGGCCGCAATTTGCTCACGGTTCGAGACACGCCGCAATTGCAAGGCTCCTCACCATGAACATTGTCGCGGATTGTCATCATCACTTGTTCAGAAAATTCAGCGCCAGGCCGGGCCGCGCCCAGTCCATCGCGATCAACTCGCCCTTGCCGGACAGCGTGATATAGGCGGTCTTCAGTTCAGGCCCGCCGAAGGCAATGTTGGTGGTGACACGGTCGCCGGTCGGCACCTGCTCGACGATGCTGCCATCCGGGGCGATCACCGAAATGCAGCCGGAGATCAGGGTCGCCACGCAGACGTTGCCGGAGGCTTCCACCGCAAGCGAGTCGAACATCTGGTAGCCGCCGAGGCCCGCGATCGGCTTGCCGCGCTCGCCGCGATAAATCACGTCGCGCGGCCTGATGGTACCCGGCTCGGAGATTTCGTAAGCCCAAAGCCGCGCGGTCGGCGTCTCCGCGACGTAGACCGTGTTCTCGTCTGGCGACAGCCCGATTCCGTTGGCCGGCAGCACGCCGTGCACGGCCTCGACGATCTCCTTCATGCCGGGCTTGAGATAATAGAATCCCCCGACATCCATCTCGCGGACGCGACGCTTGCCGAGATCGGAAAACCACAGGCCGCCATGCCGGTCGAACACCAAATCGTTCGGGCCTCGCAGCGCATGCTCGCCGCATTTGTCGACGACCGTCTCCACCTTGCCGCTCTGCATATCCACCCGCTGGATGGAACCGCCGCGATAGTCTTCCGGCTGAGGTCCCGGCATGATCATGTTGCGGGTCGGAATCCAGCTGAAACCGCCGTTGTTGCAGACGTAACACTTGCCGTCGGGTCCCATCGCCGCGCCATTGGGGCCGCCCGGAATTTCCGCGACCACCTGCTTGCGGCCGTCGGGCCATATCCGGGTCAGCCGTTGCCCTCGTATTTCAACCAGCACCACCGATCCGTCCGGCATGACCACCGGTCCTTCCGGAAATTCGAGATCGGTGGCGAGAACGCGGATATTGGCCATGAAATCCTCCCAGCTTTTCCGGCTGCAGGCGGATTTCAGGTCAATTCCGCACGCGCAACGCTTTCGTTGCGCGAAGTTATGGCAAAGTCGATATCAATTGCCAAGCAATCACCGATGCGTAGCCGCGCAACGCAGCCCCGCGGACGGGCCTATTCCTTGACGGGTATCCAGATCTCAAGACCGCCGTCGCCGGTCAGCGGATCGAAATTCTCGTCGTAACGCTCGAAGTTGGGCGCGTCGGCCGCTTTCAGGCCGGCCGCCGGCAACCAATGATTCCAGATCGTGTTGACGGTCCGGCGGATGGTCGAGATGTGGTCGCGGTGGGTGAAGACCGCATATTTCTGCTCGGGAATGCGAACGCGGCTGAATTCACGCGGCAGATCGGAGAAGTCGGACACTTCGACGCCGGCGATGTAGTCGAAATTGCCAGTGTCGTCACCGTTGCAGCAGACGCCGTTGGCCACCTTCCCGACCCAGTCGGGAATATTCTGCATCGACTGGTGAAACCGGTTCCACTGGCTGGGAATGCCCGCGCCGCCATTCTCGGGAGTGATGCGTTCGCCGAGGCCGGCGATGAGTAATGGCTTGCCGGTCTGGAAACGCGGCGCCTGAAGGTTATCGGTTGCGGTTGAGTCCATGACGATCGGCTCCTGAAGTCTGAGGTTGTCGAGGCGCTTCGAGCCGCGGACCGCTTCAGGCGTCACCCCGAAATGGTCGCGGAATGCGCGGGTGAACGCTTCGTGAGAGCCGTAATCCGCCTCCAGCGCGAGGGCGAGGATGTCGGGTGCGCCGCCGGCAAGCGCGCGCGCCGCTTCGCTGAGGCGTCGGGCACGCACATAGCGCATGACCGACAACCCCGTCGCCGCGGCGAACGACCGGACCATGTGGAAGCGCGAGACTCCGCCGATCGCCGCGACCTCATCGAGAGTCAACGCGTCGGCAAGATGGCTTTCGATAAACCAGAGCGCCTTCTGGGCCGGATTCATGGACAACAGCCTTCATTCGAAACGTGCGCATCATGACCGCTTCACAAGCGCTTCATTTGACAGTCCTTGCTCTCGTTAACGTCTCGCCAAGCCGGATCCGAACGCTTTGATACGAAAATATCAACCAAGGCATCGCTGGCAACCTCATCCCGATCGTGCATACTGCGCCGGCATTCGATCCGACGGCTCACGAGCTGCCCCACCAAGAGATGGCCTGAGCCTCGGCCAGCACGTCAGGGAAACGATGATGCACCCATATGCCTTGGGCCATGCCAAATCT
>JAJYAH010000731.1 GCA_021779635.1 Pseudomonadota bacterium
TCCCGTGGGAGAGGGAGCGCACTTCCGAAAGTCATCCGGCACCGGCCGTTTTGTTCCCCGGTGCTTTTATGGAACGTAACGGGCCGCCCGCCCGTTGTATGGGCACCTCAACCGACATCAGTGGAGCTATCATGATCCGTCGTTTTATCGGAATTACTGCCCTCGTCGCCGCCATCGCGCTTCCCGTCGTAGCGCAGGCCCAAGGGGTCCCCGGTGGCGTCGAGCAAGGCTCCCGCGAGGGCGAAAGAGCAGCCGGTCCGGTCGGCGCCGTCGTTGGCGGTGTCGTCGGCGGCGTGGTGGGTGGCGTGGCCGGGGTTCTCGGCGTCGATCAGCGTCCCCGCTTCCGCAGCTATGTGGTCGAGCAGCGCCGCCCTTCCTACGAATATAACGAGCCGGTCCAGGTCGGCGCGGTTCTGCCGGAACAGGGCGTGACCTATTATGACGTACCGCCCGAATACGGCGTTCGGGATTATCGCTACACGGTCGTGAACGGCCGCACGGTTCTGGTCGAACCGCGCACCCGCCGGATCGTGGAGATCGTCGAGTAACGCGCTCGTCGAACAGCACGGCGTTGTTTAACGTGCAATGGGGCCGTCCTTTCGGGACGGCCCCATCGTTTTCAACGATCACGTTTAAGAGTGTTTTCCGGTTCACCCGAATCGTTGCCGCTTATTCTCCGGCCTCATGGTTCGAGACGCGCGAAGGATCAAGCCACGGAAGAAAAAACACTCTAGAAGCGGCCGCGAAGCAGCCGCACAATCAACAGCAGCACCACGGCGCCGATCGCGGAATAGATGATCTCGGATATCAAGCCGGTGCCGAGGTGGATGCCTAATCTCGGAAACAGCAGGCTGGCGACCAGCGCGCCGGCAATACCGACGATAAGATCGCCGATGATCCCGAAGCCGGTGCCCCGCACCACCTTGCCGGCGAGCCAGCCCGCGATCAGGCCGACGAACAAAATAACCAGAATGCCCTCATTGGATATTTGCATCAAAATTTCCCCCTGTTGATGCGCGCGATTTCTGCACGCTGCATTCGAACCTAGCCATAATTGCCTGATGTGACGACTCGAATCTGCAGACCGGCCGGCTCGCGGGCTTGCGCCATGCGGGATCAGCACCGCAACCATTTCCGATGTCGGACGAAACTTTCACGCACGGCTGGCGTTATGCAGCAATGACACAACCCGATATCTGGTATGTAGCCTATGGGCGGGACAGAGCGGTGAAAACGGACGCCAGCGCCACCGGCACGGTGCGTTCAACCCGGACCTTCAAATCGGAAGTCGACGCCAAGCTGTTCGCCATGCAGGTCCTGGCCAAGGGCTGGTCGGCGAGCGCCGGCACGCTCAACCCGCATCAGCCCAAGCAGGTCATCGCCGCGTCGCAGATCGAACGCTGGGCCGATCCGGGCCTCGGTCACCAAAGCGTTCGCCTTGACAAGATTCAACAGGGCTGAAGCCTTTTCTGTTCCGATGGAATCGGAAATGAGGCTCCATCTCTTTATTTGATTATTTGACGCGTCTTCTTGACGCGAACCGGTATCCACTTCGCTGGAAAACGCTCCAATCAGGTGAACTCCGGCATGCGGTCGTGAAAATCGGTCGCGCGCTGGAACGTGGCGCCGATCCGCAGCAGCGTGGCTTCATCGAACGGGCGGCCGATCAACTGCATTCCAACCGGAAGACCGTTGCGGGTGAAACCCGCCGGGACAGCCAGCGACGGCAGCCCGAGATAATTGACCGGCCTCGTGAAACGGGTCAGCCGCTGGATCACCGCTTCGGCGTCGGGACCGTTGCCGACATCGCTCTCGGCGATGGTCGGAGCGGCGACCGGCGCCACCGGCGCGATCACGGCGTCGACGCCGGCCACCGCCGCAAGATGCGCGGCGAGCGCCGGACCGCGCCAGCGCATCGCTTCGAGATAGGACACCGCCGGGATCGCCAGGCCGTTCTGCAGCCGCATCAGAACCTGCGGGCCGTAATCCTGCGGACGTTCGATCATCCATCGCTTGTGAAACGCCGCCGCCTCGACCGCGAGAACCAATTGAGAGGCCGCGGTAAGCTGACGCTGGTCCGGCAGGTCGACCTGAACGACCGTTGCGCCCTCGCGCTTCAGAACCGCGACGGTTTCATCGAGGATGCGCGCGACTTCGGAATCGAGATCATCGACATAGAAGGCCGCAGGTATGCCGATCGCGAGACCTTTGACCGGCCGCTGCACCGCCGCCATGTAATCCGGCAGCGGCCCGCTGATCGCGGTCGGGTCCTCGGGGTCCGCGCCCGCCATCAGGCCCAGCAGCAATGCGCAATCCCCGGCGGTGCGCGCGAGTGGCCCGACGGTGTCGAGCGACTGCGACAGCGGCATGGCGCCGGCACGGCTGATGCGGCCCACCGTCGTCTTCAATCCGGTGACGCCGCAGAAATGCGCCGGCATCCGTACCGAGCCGCCGGTGTCCGAGCCCAGCGCCGCAAAGGTCAGCCGGGCGGCGACCGCGGCACCCGATCCCGACGACGAGCCGCCGGTGATGCGATCGAAGGCCCAGGGATTATGGACCGGGCCAAAATGCGCGTTGTGGCCGGTCGGTCCATAGGCGAACTCCGCCATTTGCAGCGTGCCGAGCCGAATCGTGCCGGCATCCTTCAGGCGCTGCAACGCCGTCGAGGTCGTCGTCGCGACGAAATCGCGCCGGATTTTGGAGCCGCAGGTCGCGACCCTGCCGGCCTCGTAATACATGTCCTTGTGCGCCAGCGGCACGCCGTGCAACGCGCCACTGGCGTGGCCCTTCGCCAGAGCCGCATCGGCGGCATCGGCTGCCTTCAGCGCCTCGTCCGCTTCGATCGCGATGAACGCATTGAGGCGCGGCTCGCACCGCGCAATCCGGTCGAGACAGGATTGCGTCGCCTCGCGCGACGACAGTCGCTTCTGCGCAATCGCCTGCGCCACCGACGTCAGCGACATCAAGGCTGGCTCGGTGCTCATGACGCGGCCTTTTCGCGATCGGCAATCGCGGCGGCCTGCACGGCGACAAAGGTCGCCGGCTCCAGATCGAACGGCAGCGTGCCGGCGACCGCGGCAAAACCTTCAAACATCGGACCGACGGAATTGGCGATGCGCGCGGCAACATCGGCACTGACAGGCACACCGGCCACGTCAGCCATGGCCTTGATCTCCCTGGGCGTCGGTCTGGTCATGCGGCGTCTGCTCCCCTGATGGCGGTAACGCGATATAACACAGCGCCGCGACGGGCCAGCATGCGCTTGCCGGGGTGCAGCAATACGCCGATCACATCGCCGGTTCGGCACCGGATGGCTCGCTGGAAAACGCCAGGCCGCCGTATCGCTATTTCGTCAACAAGGCAAAGGCGCCGTTCCAGTCCTCCGGCGGCGGGTTCTTCCGGTAGCCGACAATGCGCGCTTCATACAGATTGTAGAGCAACTCCAGCGCACGGGCTTCGTCGGTGCGGCGGCCGCGCTCGATCGCCGCCAGCGCGCCGTCCCAGTCGCGGCTGCGATAACACGCCAGCATCTCGATGGTCAGGTTGCGCAGCCGCTGGAAGCGGCCGGATTGCGCGGTGTCCTGCCGGCCGGCAATGGCATAGATGACCTCCGGCTCCTTCTTGCCCTTGACCATGATGAAATCGAGCTCGAGGATCGCAAAGCTGTCCTTGACCGCGAGCGCGGTTTTGGAGCCGACGATGATCGGAAATCCATATTCCTTGGATTGTCCCTCGAGGCGCGAGGCCAGGTTGACGCTGTCGCCCAGCACGGAATAGTCGAACCGCAGGTCGGATCCCATATTGCCGACCACGCAGGTGCCGGTATTGAGCCCCACCCCGACATTGATCGGGATGTAGGCGTGGCCGCCATCCTGGGCCTCGAGCTCGCGCTCCTTGTTCAGCTCGTCGATCCGCTCCAGCATGTCGATCGCGGCTTCGCAAGCATTGAACTGATGTTCCCTGTCGTCGAGCGGGGCATTCCAGAACGCCATGATGGCGTCGCCCATATATTTGTCGATAGTGCCCTTGCGCGCCAGAATCGCATTGGTCAGCGGCGTCAGGAACCGG
>JAJYAH010000732.1 GCA_021779635.1 Pseudomonadota bacterium
CTGGGAAAAGGGGCTCGACGAGGACGACGTCAACCTGTGCATGCCGCCGCTCTATCACAATACGGCCGTCTATACGGATTTCATGCCGGCGCTGCTGACAGGCGGCAAATGCGTGATCATGGCCTCGTTCGCGCCGCTGGATGCGATCCAGCTGATCGAGAAGGAGCGTGTCACCTGGGCGGTGGCGGCGCCGATCATGTTGTGGATGATGATGAACCATCCCGATTTCCACAAGTACCATTGCTCGACGCTGAAGAAACTGATTTTCGGTGGCCATGCGGCGTCGGAAACCTACATCAATCAGCTCGCCAGGGAATTCTCGCCGACCGTGATGGTCAACGGCGGCTCTGTATCGGAAAGTACGGCACTCGGCTTTGCGTTGCCGACCGAGGATGCGATCCGGAAAATCACGAGCTGCGGGCTAGCGACGCCCAATACGGATATCGCCATTTTTGACGACGACGGCAAGGAGGTCACGGCGCCCAACGTTATCGGCGAGGTCGCCTATCGCGGCCAGCAGACCAATGCCGGCTATTGGGATGAGCCGGGTAAGACCGCGGAAGTGTTCCGGCGCGACGGCTTCGTCCTGTCAGGTGACTGGGCGAAGATCGACGAGGACGGCTATCTCTGGCTGCTCGACCGCAAGAAGGACATGGTCGTGCGCGGCGGCCAGAACGTCTACTGCATCGAGGTCGAGAATAAACTCTACCTGCATCCCAAAGTGCTACGCGCCGCGGTCGTCGGCGTCCCCGATCACATGTTCTCGGAACGACTGAAAGCAGTGGTTGTGCTCAAGCCCGGCCAGACTGCGACCGAGCAGGAAATTCGCGCGCACTGCGCCGCGCATCTGGCACCCTACGAGACGCCCGAATACATCGTTTTTGCGCAGGCCATGCCGACGAACGCCGCCGGCAAGACACTCAAGCAGCCGCTGGTTGATCTGTGGAGCGAAACAGCCGACGACGCGATCACGCGGTTCCGCAGTTTCTGCGCGAGCATGCCGCCGGCGCTGATGCATGTGCCGCATCTCAAGTTCGAGGGCGCGCCGATGAGCCCGAGCGCTGCACTCGCCGAAATGGAAAGAGGCGACGAGATCGGCAAGCGTCTGCTGGCGGCGATCGAAAGCAGCGGCGTTGTGGACCTGACCAAGCCGAACGAGGCCCGCTTCCGCAAATAGGTCCATACCGTGTTGAATTCCGCCTAAAATTGACCCGATATTTCCATCGCAATATGACCCGAGCGCGCGCCGAATTCATCGGAAAATTAAGACGCTCCCTGATTCTGCACGGGTCAACCAGCCATGGAAATTGTGCCCGATTTCGGGTCATTCTCTCTCGGAAATCAACACCCGTAACCCTTCGCCGGGTTCTTGGCGTCGAGCTTCTTCAAGAACTTTGTGTGACCGTCCATCGAAAACGGGTCCCGACCTTCGGCCTTCATCTGATCAGGCCGCCCAACTGGCCGACAGAGCCTCGGCCTGACGGAGAACCGTCTGCACGGCGGCGTCCTGGAGGTCAGGCGGGTAGCCGTGCTTGCGAAGGATTCGCTTCACCAGCACACGCATTCGGGCGCGGGCGCTCTCGCGATGCGACCAATCCACGGTGACGCTGCCCTTGAGGCTCACGAGGAGTTCGTGCGCGATCACTTTGAGGGAGTCGTTGCCCATGAGTTCGATGGCGCTCTCGCTTTCGGCCAAAGCGTCGTAAAAGGCGATCTCATCCTCGGAGAGCCCTTCCGCCTCGCCACGCCGACGGGCGGCCCGAACCTCCTTGGCCAACTCGATAAGCTCCTGGAGCACCTCGACAGTGCTGATGGCGTTCGTATGGTATCGGGCGATAGCGGCTTCCAGGCGCTCCGAGAAGCGCTTGGTCTCGACGACGTTCGTCTTGCTCCGCGAGCGGATTTCGTCGTTCAGCAGCTTGCGCAACGCCTCCAGGGCGAGGTTCTTCTTCTCGAGTTGCTGGACTTCGGCCAGGAACTCCTCGGACAGGATCGATATGTCGGGCGTGCTGATCCCGGCAGCGGCGAGAATATCGACAATCTCGGTCGAAACGACGGCGCGATCCAGGATCTGTTGAATTGCGAATTCCCGATTAGCGGCGCCTGTTCCAGCGCCGTCAGCCGATTTGACGAGCGCGGCGCGAACGGCCTGGAAGAAGCCGACCTCGTCCCGGATGGCGCGCGCTTCGTCGCTCGCGGAGGCCAAAGCAAATGCTTTGGACAGAGCCAGCACCGAGTCCTGATAGCGTCGGTTCTCACGCCGCTTTCCGTCTTCGCTCGTTTCCTTGGCCGAGGCTTCATGCTGGCGATCGAGTATCCACTCGATGGCTCCCGCCAGAACGACCAGGCGCTCATGCGGCGTACCGGACAAGCCGCAAGCATAGTCGAAGCCGTGATACATCGCCTTCACGACTTCGTACTTCTCAACCAGGAGCGCGACCGCCTCCGCCTCGTCGATTCCGGCTTGTCGCTGATCTGAACTAGAATACTGACTTAGGGCATTCTTCAGGCTTTGCGCGATCCCGATGTAATCGACCACTAGGCCCGCCGGCTTGTCGCGGAACACGCGGTTCACGCGGGCGATTGCCTGCATCAGCCCGTGGCCCTTCATCGGCTTGTCGATATACATGGTGTGCATCGATGGTGCGTCGAAGCCGGTCAGCCACATGTCCCGCACGATCACCAGCTTGAGCGGATCATCTGGGTTTTTCGCGCGCTTTGCCAGAAGGTCGCGGCGCGCCTTGGTTCCGATATGTGGCTGCCAAGTTTGGGGATCAGCGGCCGAGCCGGTCATCACCACCTTGATCGAACCTGCCGCATCATCGTCACTGTGCCAATTGGGGCGCAGGGCGACGATCTGATTGTAGAGCGCCACGCAGATGCGCCGACTCATGCAAACCACCATCGCCTTGCCGTCCATGGCGGCGACGCGATCCTCAAAATGGCGAACTAGGTCCGCCGCAACCATGGCGAGTCGCTGCTCGGAGCCGACCAAGGCCTCCACGGTCGCCCATTTGCGTTTGATGCGTTCCTGGTCGGTTATCGCTTCGTCTTCGGTCAGTTCCTCGATCTCGGCGTCGATCTTCGGCTTTTCCTCGTCGGGAAGCTCGATACGCGCGAGGCGGCTTTCGTAGTAGATCGGGACGGTCGCACCGTCTTCGACCGCCCGGCTGATGTCGTAAATGTCGATGTACTCGCCAAAAACGGCGGGTGTGTTCACGTCGTCCTTCTCGATCGGCGTCCCGGTGAAGCCGATGAACGAAGCGTTCGGCAGGGCATCGCGGAGATATTTGGCGAAGCCATAGGAGATTTCGCCCGTCTTCTGCTCAACCTTGGCGCGGAAGCCATATTGGCTCCGATGGGCCTCGTCGGCGATGACAATGATATTCCGCCGGTCGGACAGCATCGGATAGGCGATTTCGCCCGCAGCGGGTGAGAATTTCTGGATGGTGGTGAAGATCACACCCCCCGATGCGCGGTTGAGCGCGGATCGCAGATCGTCGCGGCTATCGGCCTGAATCGGCGTCTGCCGGATCAGGTCGCGGCACATGGAAAACGTGCCAAACAACTGATCGTCCAGATCGTTTCTGTCGGTGATGACGACTATCGTGGGGTTTTCCATTTCCGGGAGACGGACAAGCTGCCCGGCATAGAAGGCCATCAGCAGGCTCTTGCCGGACCCCTGCGTGTGCCAAATGACACCGATCCGCTTATCTCCCTTCGGATAGTTCTCCACACCCGGAAGGCCATAGGATGAAGGCTCTTCGGCGAAGCCACCATACTTGGAAGAACTGCCCGCGTTCTCATTGTTCAGGGCAAGCGCGCGGATGGTAGAGGCAACAGCACGTTTGACCGCGTGAAACTGGTGGTACCCCGCGAGAATTTTGGTGAGACCCGAGCCTGTCTCGCCAAACACGGTGAAGTCACGGATGAGATCGAGGAAGCGTTGCCGGTCAAAGACGCCCTCGACGAGCGTGGTCAGCTCCTCCTGACCCTTCGCGACGATGATCTCGCCGTCGGTCGTGCGCCATGGCATGAACCGCTCTTGAT
>JAJYAH010000733.1 GCA_021779635.1 Pseudomonadota bacterium
GAGGTGAGCGCGCCGGCGCTATCCGTTTTCCTGACGCGGCGCAGCGGCCTGCGCTGAGCCGGGACCTCAAAAATCAACACGGTCGCGCCCGCAAGACGCACCGCCGGATCGGCAGCGCACCCCGTGCGGCTTCACGCCAGGCTTGGCCGTCCCTTACGCCGATGCATTCTTCTTGTTCTGGCGGTGGGCGACCAGATCATCGACTACGGCGGGATCCGCCAGCGTCGAGGTATCGCCGAGACTTCCCGGCTCGTCCTCCGCGATCTTGCGCAGGATGCGGCGCATGATCTTGCCGGAGCGGGTCTTGGGCAATCCCGGCGCGAACTGGATCTGGTCGGGTGAAGCGATCGGGCCGATGTCCTTGCGTACCCATGCCACCAGCTCCTTGCGCAATTCCTCGCTCGGCTCGGTGCCGGTCATCAGCGTCACATAGGCATAGATGCCCTGGCCCTTGATGTCGTGGGGATAGCCGACCACCGCGGCCTCCGAAACCTTCGCATGCGCCACCAGCGAGCTTTCGACTTCCGCGGTGCCCATGCGGTGGCCGGAGACGTTGATGACGTCGTCGACGCGCCCGGTGATCCAGTAATAGCCATCGGCGTCGCGCCGGCAGCCGTCGCCGGTGAAGTACTTGCCCTTGTAGGTCGAGAAGTAGGTCTGCTCGAAGCGGGCGTGGTCGCCATAGACCGTGCGCATCTGCCCCGGCCAGGATTTGGCGATGCAGAGATTGCCCTGGCATTCGCCCGAAAGCACCTTGCCGTCGGCATCGACGATTTCAGGCACCACGCCGAAGAACGGCTGGGTCGCCGAACCGGGCTTGAGCTTGGTGGCGCCGGGCAGTGGCGTGATCAAGATGCCGCCGGTCTCGGTCTGCCACCAGGTATCGACAATCGGACAGCGCTCGTCGCCGACCACCCGATGATACCATTCCCAGGCTTCCGGATTGATCGGCTCGCCGACGCTGCCGAGCAAGCGGAGGCTCTTGCGCGAGGTCTTCTTGACCGGCTCGTCGCCGCCCTGCATCAGCGCGCGGATCGCCGTCGGCGCGGTATAGAAGATGTTGACCTTGTGCTTGTCGACGATGTTCCAGAACCGCGAATTATCGGGATAATTCGGCACCCCCTCGAACATCAGCGTGGTCGCGCCGTTCGCCAGCGGCCCGTAGAGAATGTAGCTATGGCCGGTGACCCAGCCGACGTCGGCGGTGCACCAGTAGATATCGCCGTCGTGATAGTCGAACACATATTGGTGCGTCATCGCCGCGAAAATCAGATAACCGGCGCTGGTGTGCAGCACGCCCTTGGGCTGGCCGGTCGAACCCGAGGTGTAGAGGATGAACAGCGGATCTTCCGCGTGCATGTGCTCGACCGGGCATTCCGTCGTCACCATCTCGGCCGCTTCGTGATACCAGAAATCGCGCGACGGGTTCATGTCGACCGGAGCGCCGGTGCGCTTGACCACGATCACCCAGTCGACGCCGCCGCTCTTGGCGATCGCGGCATCGACATTGGCCTTCAGCGGCACCTTCTTGCCGCCACGGAGGCCTTCGTCGGCGGTGATGACCACCTTGGACTGGCAATCGGTGATGCGCTGGGCCAGGCTGTCGGGCGAGAAGCCGGCGAACACCACCGAGTGGATCGCGCCGATGCGCGCGCAGGCCAGCATCGCATAGGCGGCTTCCGGAATCATCGGCAGATAGATCGTGACGCGATCGCCCTTCTGGACGTTGCGGGTGCGCAGGATGTTGGCGAATTTGCAGACCTCGTCGTGCAACTGACGATAGGTGATGTGCTTCGACTCCGAGGGATTGTCGCCCTCCCAGATGATCGCGGTCTGGTCGCCGCGCTTGTCGAGATGACGGTCGATGCAATTCCAGGCGACGTTGAGGACGCCGTCCTCGAACCATTTGATCGAAATGTGGCCGGGAGCGAACGACACGTTCTCGACCTTGGTGAACGGCTTGATCCAGCCGATGCGCTTGGCCTGCTCGGACCAGAATCCGTTGGGATCGCTGACCGAGCGCGCATACATCTTCTGGTAACCGGCCTGATCGACCCAGGCGCGGCTGGCCCACTCGGCAGGCACATCGTAAATCTTCTCGGACATTACACCCTCCACCCTTGCGGCCAGTGAACCCGTGCACCGCGCGCCGTCTTGATTGTTGCCGCGATTATGCGTCGGGCCCGATGGCCCCGACAAGCGGAACCAATACGACCTTCGACGGGCTTGTCCTTTGCGCTGGATCAGGTCGTAAGCCGGCGCGACGGCGTATCGGCCCGCCGGCTCCGCCATCACGATCGCGTTTTCGGATGGTCAAGTTGCCGCATGGGACCTCTGCCCGGCCAGTTAACGGTACCCAGAAACCTCAATCGCCGGGCCATGGACTAGCGCTCCCGGCAATTACCCCCTAAATGGCCTCCCCGGGGCCCGACGGCCCTGCCGGAACCAAACAACAATAACCGGCATTACCGAAAGAACAGTTGGAGCAAGGCGTCTAAAGTCATGATGGACCAGCAGAATTTTGAGGCTGCGCGGCCCGCTTCCGCCGATCCCGCCGTTGCGCTGGCGCAGGCGCTGGGTCAATTGCCCAAAGCGCCCCCCTCCAAGATATCCGCGCCAGCCAAGCCCGGCCTCATCGCAAAGACCTCGGTCGAGGCTTTGGCCGGTGAACTCGGCCTCAAGCTCGGCGACCAGAACGAGCTGACCATCCGCCGCATCAAGCGCGGAAAAAACTATTCATTCGTTCGGGCCAATGGCACGCCGGTCCGTCATGTCGGCACCATCAGGCGCCTGAACCGGATGGCGGTGCCGCCGGCCTATCAGGAAGTCCGCTACGCCCCCGATCCGAACTCGCATTTGCAGGCGGTGGGGCGCGACGCCGCCGGCCGGCTGCAATACCGCTACCATTCGGATTGGGAAAAGGTCCGCGAGCATCGCAAGGCGCACCGGCTGGCGCGGCTGGTGGCGGCGTTGCCGAAGATCCGCCGCAACGTCTCGGCCCATCTGTCCGGCGACGCGCCGACCCGCGAATTTGCGCTGTCCGCGGTGATCGAACTGATCGCGCGTACCGCGATCCGTCCGGGCAATGAATCCTACGCCCGCCTCAACGGCACCCGCGGCGCCACCACGCTCCTGAAGTCCAATGTGGTGCTGGAAGACGACTGCGTGGTGCTGACCTTCAAGGCCAAGGGCGGCAAGGCCGTGCGCAAGGAATGCGACGCCGCCAAGCTGGTGCGCGCCATCGGCATCCTGCGCGGCGTGCCGGGCAAGCGGATGTTCCAGTATCGCGACAATTCCGGCAATGTCCGCGGCGTCTCGACGACGCAAGTGAATGCGTTCCTGCGCGAGATCGCCGGCATCAAGATTTCGCTGAAGGATTTCCGCACCCTGATGGCGTCCGCCGTGGTGCTGGAATCGCTGTCGCGGATTTCGCCCGCGGCCAGCGCCCGCGGCCGCCGCAAGCAGGTGTTGGAGGCCGTCCGCGCCGCTGCCGACGAGCTGTCGAACACGCCGGCGATCTGCCGCAAGAGCTATGTGCACGACACCATCGTCACGGCGTTCGAGGACGGCATCCTCGAACGCTTCGCCGCGACCATGAAGGGCTATCGTTCGCAATCGAAGCGCGAGCAATTGCTGGCACAGGTAGTGGCGACGGCGGCGGCGTAACCGTAGTTTCCGATTCGAATTTCAAACAGCGCGGAACGAGCGTTTGGAGTCACCTCGCCCCGCTTGCGGGGAGAGGTCGAATTGCGGAGCAATTCGGGTGAGGGGGCCTCTCAACGCGCGCCGTCCCCGCGGCAAGAGCCTCTCACCCCAACCCTCTCCCCGCAAGAACGGGGCGAGGGAGAAAAGACATGTCTCCGCCTTCCCGCGACGCGATGTGCCCGGGTGGTGCAGTAATTTCTGCCCCCGAAGAACAGAGGGCGCAGGGAAAGCCGGGTGCGCGCTGCACCCGCGGTCTCGTGTGCAAGATGCACAAAGCAAAACACACACGAGCATACAGGTTCAGCGGAGGCAATCCGACCTTCCCTGCGCA
>JAJYAH010000058.1 GCA_021779635.1 Pseudomonadota bacterium
TTCCAGTTCGTCGAAAAGGCGTCATGGCTCGCCAGCGGCATCACCTATCACATGGGTGTCGACGGCATTTCGCTGCCTTTCGTGATCCTGACAACCGCCTGGATGCCGTTCTGCATCCTGGCGAGCTGGAGATCCGTGAAGTTGCGCGTGCGCGAATACATGATGGCGTTCCTGCTTTTGGAAACGCTGATGGTCGGCACCTTCTCAGCGCTCGACCTCATGCTGTTCTATCTGTTCTTTGAAGGCAGCCTGATCCCGATGTTCCTGATCATCGGGGTCTGGGGCGGCCCGCGCCGGGTCTATGCCAGCTTCAAGTTCTTCCTCTATACGCTGCTTGGCTCGGTGCTGATGTTGCTGGCGATCATGGCGCTGTACTGGAACGCCGGCACCACAGACATTCCGACGCTGATGCACACCGCAGTGCCGCGGTCCCTGCAAACCTGGGCGTGGCTGGCATTCTTCGCCTCGTTCGCGGTGAAGATGCCGATGTGGCCGGTGCACACCTGGCTGCCGGATGCGCATGTCGAGGCGCCGACCGCGGGCTCGGTGATCCTGGCCGCGATCCTGCTGAAGATGGGCGGCTATGGCTTCCTGCGGTTCTCGTTGCCGATGTTTCCGCTGGCCTCGCATGATTTCGCACCCTTGATCTTCTCGCTCTCGACCATTGCCATCATCTACACTTCGCTGGTGGCGCTGATGCAGGAGGATATGAAGAAGCTGATCGCCTATTCGTCGGTGGCCCATATGGGCTTCGTCACCATGGGTATTTTCGCCGGAACCACGCAAGGGGTCGCGGGCGGCGTGTTCCAGATGATCTCGCACGGCATCGTGTCGGGCGCGCTGTTCCTCTGCGTCGGCATTGTCTACGATCGCATGCATACCCGCGAGATCGCCGCCTATGGCGGCCTGGTCAACCGCATGCCGCTTTATGCGCTGGTGTTCATGGTGTTCACTATGGCCAATGTCGGCTTGCCTGGCACGTCCGGCTTCGTTGGCGAATTCATGACGCTGATCGGCACCTTCAAGGTCTCGACTCCCACCGCAACCTTCGCTACCACCGGCGTGATCCTGTCGGCCAGCTATGCGCTGTGGCTCTATCGCAAGGTGGTGTTCGGCGCGCTGGTCAAGCCTTCGCTGGCCACCATCAAGGACCTCACCTTCCGCGAGAGCCTGACGCTGATGCCGCTGGTGGCACTCACCATCCTGTTCGGATTTTATCCGAAGCCGGTGCTCGATATGTCGGCGGCGTCGGTGCAACAGCTCGTCAACAATTACAGCACCGCGGTAACTGCCGTGAAGGCAGCGGCGTTGCTGCCGTGAATGGATTAGGGCGTCTTCGAGCGAATTGAAAACCGGTTCGCGTGAAGAAAACGCATCAAAAAGGGGTAGTGCTTCGGTTCCGGTTTATTCGGAACCAAGGCTAGGTCAGGACGACGCACCATGAGCTTTGAGAGTGCAGGATATCAGTTGCTGCCCGTGCTGCCGGAGCTTGTGCTGGCCGCCGGCGCCATGGTGCTGCTGATGATCGGCGCCTATCGCGGGACGCAGACGACCGGCCTCGTCACCGGTCTTGCCGTTTGTCTGCTGGTGCTTACCGGCGCGCTGGAGCTTTGGCTGCCGGCCGGAAAACTCACGACATTCGGCGGCAGCTTCATTGTCGATGACTTCGCCCGGTTCCTGAAAATCCTGACGTTGATCGGCTCGGCGGCAACGCTGGTCCTTTCGGCGGAATTTCTGGCCGATCCGTCCCGGCGCATCTTCGAATACGCGATCCTGGTGCTGCTCTCGACGCTCGGCATGATGGTGCTGATCTCGGCCGGCGACTTGATCATGCTTTATCTCGGGCTCGAACTGATGTCGCTCGCCCTTTACGTCGTCGCGGCGAGCAATCGCGACAACGCCAAATCGACCGAAGCCGGGTTGAAGTATTTCGTGTTGGGCGCGCTGTCGTCAGGCATGTTGCTGTACGGCGCCTCGCTGATCTACGGCTTCACCGGCACCGTCAGCTTCGTTGGGATCGCGTCAGCCGCAAAGACCGGCAGCATCGGCATCGTGTTCGGCCTGGTGTTTTTGTTGGCCGGGCTGTGCTTCAAGGTATCGGCGGTGCCGTTCCATATGTGGACGCCTGACGTGTATGAGGGCGCACCGACGCCGGTCACTGCGTTCTTTGCTTCCGCGCCGAAGGTCGCTGCCCTTGCGGTATTCACCCGCGTCGCGCTCACCGCATTCCCGGGTATCGTCTCGCAATGGCAGCAGATCGTGGTGTTCGTGGCGATCGCCTCGATGGTGCTGGGATCGTTTGCCGCCATCGGGCAAAAGAACATCAAGCGGCTGATGGCCTATTCCTCGATTGGCCATATGGGCTTTGCCCTTGTCGGGCTCGCCGCTGGCACGGCAGAGGGCGCGCAGGGCGTGCTGGTCTATATCTCGATCTATGTGGCAATGACGCTGGGCAGTTTTGCTGTCATTCTGACCATGAAGCGCAATGGTCAGCACGTCGAGAACATCAGCGACTTCGCGGGGTTGTCGCGCACCAATCCGTTGCTGGCATTCTTCTTTGCAATGCTGCTGTTTTCGCTGGCGGGTATTCCGCCATTGGCGGGCTTTTTCGCAAAATGGTACGTGTTCGTCGCGGCGATCAGGGCCGGGCTGTTCACGCTGGCCGTAATCGGCGTGCTCGCCAGCGTGGTCGGCGCTTTTTATTATCTCACCATCATCAAGGTGATGTATTTTGATGAGCCGCTGGCGAAGCTCGATCCGATGCGCATGGAATTGCGCACGGTGTTGGCGGTCGCGGGTCTCTTCAACATCTTTTTCTTTGTCTATCCGGGACCACTGGTGGTTGTGGCCACGGCCGCCGCAAAGTCATTGTTCTAGATGACATTTTCGCTCGGTCCTCGAGCCATATCGGCGGGTTACCGGCTCGCAGCCTTTGAAAGCATCGGTTCAACCAATGCGGAAGCCCTGTCGCGCGCGCGCGACGGCGAACGCGGACCGATCTGGTTCGTCACATCGCAGCAGACCGCGGGACGCGGGCGACGCCATCGCCCCTGGATCGCACCACGTGGTAACCTCGCCTGCAGCGTGCTGGAGATCATCGAGGTGTCGCCGGCGATCGCAGCGACGCTGGGATTTGCCGCGGGGCTGGCGCTGGAGGTCGCACTGCAAAAAGTAAGCGTGGAAGCGTCGCTGAGGTCGGCGGGATCGGACCACATGAAGTTTTCGCTGAAATGGCCCAATGATGTCTTGGCGGGGGGACAGAAGCTTGCCGGCATTCTGCTGGAGGCAGAGGCGGTGACCAATGATCGCCTGGCCGTGGTGGTCGGCATCGGCACCAACGTCGTTGCCGCACCTGAGGGAACGCCGACCCCGGCAACCTCGCTGACAGCGCTGGGCGTCAATATCAGCGCAGAGGAGTTGTTCGCGACCCTGTCGGATGCGTGGGCCGAATTTCGCGGCGTCTGGGACAACGGCCGCGGCTTTGGCGAGATCCGGCGGCTCTGGCTCGAACGTGCGGCCGGGCTTGGGCAAAAGGTTACGGTCCAGAACGGCGGTTCCATCGTGGAGGGAACGTTCGATACCCTGGATGAAGCAGGCTGCATGGTGGTCAGGACGTCCGATGGCGGGCTGGTGCCGATATCGGCCGGAGATGTCTATTTCGGTTCGGCAGCATCGGCAGGGGCGGTCTGATGGCGCGACCGGATGAACTGACCTTTGCGCCGCTCGGCGGCGTCGGCGAGATCGGCATGAACCTGTCGATCTATGGGCTCGGCAACCGCCATCAGCGCTCCTGGCTGGCGGTCGATCTTGGCGTGTCCTTTGGCGACGAGGAACATCTGCCCGGCATCGATCTCATCATGCCCGATATCCGTTTCCTCGAAAAAGAGCGGAAGAACCTGGTCGGCCTCGTGCTGACCCATGCCCATGAAGACCATTTCGGCGCCATTATCGACCTCTGGCCGAAGCTGAAATGCCCGATTTTTGCAACCAAATTCAGTGCCGCTTTGTTTGAGGCCAAATGCGCTTCCGAGCGCAATCCGCCGAAAATTCCGGTCACGGTGGTGCCGTCCGGCGGACGCATCGACCTTGGCCCGTTCAATGTCGAATTCATCCCGGTCGCGCATTCGATTCCGGAGTCCCACGCGCTGGCGATCCACACCTCAGCCGGTACGGTGTTGCACACCGGCGACTGGAAGATCGATCCGACGCCGATCATCGGCGTGCCGACCGACGAGCGGCGGTTGCGCGAGCTTGGCGATGCGGGCGTGCTGGCCTTGATCGGCGATTCCACCAACGCGGTGCGGGAAGGGCGCTCGCCATCGGAGGCCGAGGTTGCAAAGACCATTGCCGAACTGGTGCGAGTGGCGAAAGGCCGGGTCGCCGTGACCACGTTTGCCTCCAACGTTGCACGGTTGCGTGCCGTCGCGGACGCCGCACGCGCCGCCGGCCGCGAGGTCGTGGTGGTCGGCCGCGCCATGGAGCGCGTGGTGCAGGTGGCGCGCGAAACCGGCCATCTCGACGGCGTGCAGAATTTCCGCGGCGCCGATCTCTACGGGCATTTTCCACCAGACAGGGTGCTGGCGCTGTGCACCGGAAGCCAGGGCGAGCCGCGCGCGGCGCTGTCGCGCATCGCCAATGACGATCATCCGCAGGTGACGCTCAACAAGGGCGACAGCGTGATTTTTTCCTCGCGCACCATCCCGGGCAATGAGAAGGCGGTCGGCGCCATCATCAACGGCCTGATCACACAGGGCGTCGAGGTCATTACCGACCGCACCCACCTCGTCCATGTGTCCGGCCATCCGCGCCGCGACGAACTCCGCGACATGATCGGCTGGGTGCGGCCGCAACTGTTGATCCCGGTTCATGGCGAAGCGCTGCACCTGTTCGAGCACGCAAAATTGGCGCGGGCCGTGGGCGTTCCGAAGGTCCTGATCTGTCGCAACGGCGATCTGGTCAGGCTCGGGCCCGGCGATCCCTCGGTCATCGAGGAATTGCCGTCCGGGCGGCTCTACAAGGACGGCTCGATTCTTGAGGACTCGAAATCGCGCGCGGTCATCGAACGGCGTCGATTGGCCTTTGCCGGCTGCGCCTTTGTGGCGATCGCCATGACCGAAAAAGGCGAACTGGCCGACGATCCGGAGGTTGATCTGATCGGGATACCCGAGAAGAATACGGCCGGAGAGATCATCGACGAGATCGTTTTCGATGTCGTGGTGTCGACCGTGGAGGGCCTGCCGCGCGCGCGGCGGCGCGATCCCGACGCGACGGCGGAATCGGTGCGCCGGGCGGTGCGCGCCACGATCCACGAGCAGTGGGGCAAGAAGCCGCTGTGCTACGTTCACGTTCTGGCGGTGTGAAATTTAACGGAAAACGGGGAGTGCCATGCTGGGCCGACTCAATCATGTAGCAATTGCGGTCAAGGATGCCGAGAAGGCCGCCAGGATCTATGGCGCCGCGTTCGGTGCCGATATTTCTGCGGCGGTGCCGCTACCGGAACACGGCGTCATTACGGTGTTTGCGACGTTGCCCAACACCAAGATCGAATTTATCCAGCCGCTCGGGGAAACCTCGCCGATCGCCAAATTTCTTGAGCGCAATGCCGACGGCGGCATCCATCACGTTTGCTACGATGTGCCCGACATCATCGCGGCGCGCGACACCTTGATCAAGGAGGGAGCGCGGGTGCTCGGTGACGGCGTGCCGAAGATCGGCGCGCACGGCAAGCCCGTGCTGTTTCTGCACCCGAAGGATTTTTCAGGCGCGCTCGTTGAAATCGAGCAGGAATGAGCCGCGATGCTCTACACGATCTCAACCGGCTTGGCGATCTACTTCGTATTTTGGTGGATCGTGCTGTTTCTGACATTGCCGTTCGGCATCCGCAGCCAGCACGAAGACGGCGAGGGGGCTCCGGGTACCGATCCCGGCGCGCCCGTCGCGCCGCGGATGGGCCGCAAGCTGATCTGGACCACGTTGATATCGGCGGTGCTTTTTGCCGCTTCGATGCTGGCCTATGATGCGGGCTACCTGAACGTCGAACGGCTGTCGAGGCTATTGGGGACGCCACTCTAGCCAGAGGATTTTATGGGCGGGGGTAAGACGAAATGAGATTTCAGAGAATCATTGTCGGGCTCTTGATCCTGGTGATTGCCGGCCTGGCGGGCGCCTTCTACCTGAACTGGAAAATGGCAACCCAGTTGCGGACGATGAAGGCGTTCGTCGAAGGCTATGTTTTTGCAGAGGCCGTTGCGGCCTGCGAGCGGGCGCAGAGTTCAACCCCGTTCAAATGGAATACCGGGACCAACCGGTCGGTCGTCGGCTTGAATTCGGTCAAGCTCGACAAGTGCACGATCATTTCGAGCTACACTCTGGTCGCCGACGGCGTCTATTGTGACTACGATCCGATCAAAAGGAAGGCCGATATCGGCTCGAATTTCCTCGAGCGAGAGTAGATGCGTTGAGTGACGTCCGGCCAGATCAATATCGAATCCTGCGGGAGGCCGATCTGCGGGACTACCTTGCTGGGTGTCCCGCGGTCGCCGCGCGGCTCGGCGGAGCGCCGGCCGCCTGGTCGATCAGCGAAATCGGCGACGGCAACCTCAACCTCGTCTTTATCGTCAAGGGGACAAAAGGCGGCGTCGCCGCCAAGCAGGCGCTGCCCTATGTGCGTCTGGTCGGCGAGAGCTGGCCGTTGCCGCTGTCCCGCTCGCACTACGAATATCTCGCGCTCACGCATCAGGCGCGCCTTGCGCCCGGTCTGGTGCCGGCGGTGCTGCACCACGATGAGACGCTCGCGCTGGTCGCGATGGAGCTGCTGGAACCGCATATCATCATGCGCAAGGGGCTGCTTGCCGGGACGACTTATCCGCGCTTCGTCGACGACATCACGACCTTCATGGCGCAGACGCTGTTCTTCACGTCGGACCTCGCGCTTCCAGCCGCCGAGAAGAAGGAGGGGATCGCCGCGTTCGCCGGTAACCATGCGCTGTGCAAGATCACCGAGGATCTGATCTTCACCGATCCGTACCGTGAAGCCGAGCAGAACCGCTGGACCTCGCCGTGGCTGGACGCCACCGCCATGCGCTTCCGCGAAGACCTCGACGCACATGTCGCGATCTCCCGCCTCAAGCTGAAGTTTTTGAGCAGCCCCGAGGCCCTGGTCCATGGCGACCTTCACACCGGCTCGATCATGGTGACGGAAAGCGAGACACGGGTGATCGATCCTGAATTCGCGTTCTACGGACCGATGGGATTCGATCTCGGCGCGGTCATCGGCAATCTCATCATGGGTTATCTGGCCTCGGCCGGCCACGAATCTTCGCCAGGCGAGCGGCACGCGTTCGAGGCCTGGTTGCTGGAGACGATCGAAAACGTCTGGACAAGGTTTTCCAGCAAATTCGTGGAGCTTTGGCGCGGCAAGGCCCACGGCGATGCCTATCCTGCAACGCTTTTCTCCGGTCACGCCGGCGCGGCGCGCCTCGAGGCCGAACGGCAGGTCCATATGGATCGGCTGTTCCAGGACACAGTTGGATTCTCCGCCGCGAAGATCATCCGCCGCATCCTCGGCCTTGCGCACAATATTGATTTCGAGTGGATCGGGGATCCACGGTTTCGGGCCGTGTGCGAGGCACGAAGCCTGCGTCTTGCTCGCGCGATGATGGTGGACACGGCATCCTTCCGCACGATCGGCGCAGTGACGAAGGCGGCACGCGAGCTGCGCGATTGGCAGCCGGATTTCGGCTTGTGACGGCCTCAGAAGCCTCGGTTCCGAGCAAACAGAAGCCGGTCAGTTAGAAGTCTTTGCGTCGAAAATACTTCTCCTCCACCATGCTTAGTCCACCGCCTTCGCTCGCAGCCTCTGCGCATAGACGTTGATGACCAATGCTGCGAGCAGAATGAGACCGCGGATCAGTATCTTCAGGAAGCTGTCGATGTTGACGTGATCGAGCCCATTGTTGAGAACACCGAGCACGAACAGGCCGACAATGGTATTGCCGATACCGCCGCGTCCGCCGAACAGGCTGGTGCCGCCGACCACCACGGCGGCGATCGAATCGAGCAAGTAGGTATCGAATTCGTTCTGCTGGGCGCTGCCGAAATGAGCGACCCCCAGCATGCCGCCGATACCCGAGCAGACCGCCGAGATGACCATGACGCTGCCGAGGATCAGGTTGACGTTGAGCCCGGAATATTCCGCGGCCTCGCGATTGCCGCCGACCATGTAAACGTAGCGGCCGAAGCGCGTGTAGGTCAGCACCAGATGGCCAGCGAGCAGCATCAACGCGGCAACGATCACGATCCAGGGCACACCGCCGATCGACGACGATCCGAGCGTTGTGACGAGGTTGGGCACCTTGTAGGCGATCTGCCCGCGCACCAGGAGCGCCGATATGCCTGCAGCGATCTGCATCATCGCAAGCGTCATGATGAAGGAGGGGATGCCGATGATGGTGAGCCCGAACGCATTGACGAGACCGAGCAGCGCGCAGAGCACCAGCGCCAGCAGGATCGCAGCCCACCCGGCCATCGGGAGGTTGGCGATGTTCACGTAGGATTCCTGCTGGGTGAAATAGGCGACCGCGATGCCGGTGACGTTGGCGATGCCAGCGATGGACAGGTCGATTTCGGCGCAGAGGATCACAAAGGTGAGGCCGACGGCAATGATGCCGGTGACCGAGACCTGGGTCAGAATGTTGCCGACATTGTCGAGCGTCGCAAAAGAAGGGCTTGCGGCGGCGAAGAAGCCAGTCAGGCAGATCAGCGTCAGGAACGGCGCGATATTGCGCATCTGGGAACGCAGCGCCGCGCCGATTTTCGATCGCTTCCGGTCCGCCGCGGGGACTGTCATGCTTTCACCAGTCACCATCTAAGTCTCCTCACGCCGCTTCCAGCAGGCGATCTTTGCTGATCGCCTCGTCGGCGAATTCGCGCACCACCGCGCCGCGCTTGAGAACGATAATGCGATCGGCCAGCGACAGAACCGTTTCAGGTTCGGTCGAAAGCACGATGATGGCCATCCCCCGCGCGCGCAGATCCCGGATGATGTGGATGACATCGTTCTTCGCGCCCACGTCCATGCCGCGCGTCGGCTCGCACAGCACCAGCAGACGCGGCGGATAGCTCAGCCACTTCGCGAGGGCGACCTTCTGTTGATTGCCCCCGGACAGCATGCCTAGATCGAGCTCGACGGCCGCTGGTCGAATATGCAATTGCTCGACCTGCCTGGTGGCGATCGACCGTTCACGCGACGGCTTGAGGAACAGGTGCGAAATGCGATCGAGGATGCTGATCGAGATATTCTTGTAGACCGGCTCCTGATGGAACAGCATGGCGCGGCGGCTTTCAGGAACGAAGGCGATACCGGCCCGCCGGGCAGCGGCGGTGCTGGCAAAGGCCATCTGATCGCCGGCGACCGCAAGCGTGCCACCGTCGGGCCTGAGCTTGCCGAAGAGAATCCTGGCCAGCTCCAGCTGTCCGCACCCCATGAAGCCGTAGATGCCGAGGACTTCGCCGGAGCGCGCCTCGAGCGAAACGTCTCGCAGGCTGCGGCCGAACGACAGCCGGTCTGCCTTCAACACCACCGGCCGATGGCTCGATGGCGGCAGCGCGATCTCATCCGTGTAGGTCTCTTCGAGCGCCTCACGGCCTTTGCCGATCATCGCCTCGATCAGGGCTGCCTTGCTGGTCTCGGCCGCCCGCGCCTCGGCGACCTTCCTGCCGTTGCGGAACACGGTCACCGTGTCGGAGACGCGCAGGATGTCCTCAATGAAATGGGAAATGAAAACGATGCTGGTGCCCTCATCACGCAGCCGTCGCAAGGTCGAAAACAGACGCTCCACCTCCGGCGGCGAGAGAGCCGAGGTCGGCTCGTCGAGGATGATAATGCGCGCGCCGGAGAACAGGACGCGGGCAATCTCGATCAATTGCTGCAGGCCGATCGGCAGGTCGCCGAGCCGCGCAAGCGGATCGACGTTGATGCCGAATTTGGCGAGTTGCTCACCGGCTTCGCGCGCCATCCGCCGCCATTGCACCAGACCCAGGCGATTGGTCGGCTGGGTACCAAGAAACACGTTCTCGGCCACCGACAGATCGGGCGCGACGCTGAGTTCCTGATGGACCATGGCGATGCCCGCCGCATGCGCGTCGCGCACCGATCGAAAGCGGGTCTCGCGGCCGTCCAGCACGAAACGGCCCGAGAATTCCGCATGCACGCCGGCGATGATCTTCATCAGCGTGCTCTTGCCAGCCCCGTTCTCGCCGACGAGACCATGGATCTCGCCGGCGGAGAGCGCGAAGTTGACCCCACGCAGCGCCTCGACGCCGCCGAAGGCCTTCGTAATCTGGTCCAGTTCGAGGAGGGGTGAGCGGCCTTGCGGCATAGCGGCTCAGATCAGAAAATGATCCTCCATCCACTGCATGCCCGGCGCATTGGCTTTGGTCACAACCGGACCGTCCGTCACGACGTTCTTCGGGATGCCCTGTCCGCTCTTTTCACCGGCGGTCACGGCGGCGACGCCGGCGACGATGGCTCCGCCATGGATGCGGCAGGAAGGATTGCGGACTGTTGCGAACATACGGCCTTCGCTGACCGCCTGGATCGCCGGCGGCATGGCGTCGACCCCGCCGATCAGGATGCTGGTGCGATTATGCGCCTTCATGATGTTGTAGGCCGCAAGCGCCATGTCGTCATTGTGGAAGAAGGCCGCGTCGATCTGTGGGTATTTGGTGAGATAGGTCTCCCATAGCCGCGCCGTCTTCGACACGTCCCAATCCGCCGGCTGGGTATCAAGCACCTCGATGTTTGGAAACTGCTTGACGACCGTGTTGAAACCCTTGGCGCGGCCTTGCGCACCGGTATGGCCGAGCGCGCCCTGGGTCATGATGACTTTGCCCTTGCCACCGATGGCGTTGACGAGGGCCTGGGTCACCGAGGCGCCCATGAACTCATTGTCGGGCGCCAGAAATGAGTGAACGTTGAGCTGGTCAAGCGGCGCGATCAGCGTGTCCATGTCAATGACGGGGATGCCGGCATCGATCATTTTCTGCACCGGCTGGGTCAGCGTGCCGATACCGAACGCCTGGATGGCGACGAAGTCCCACTTCTGCGAGGCCATGTTGTCGATCGCAGCGCGCTGCTTGACCGCATCGAGCTGACCGTCGAACCAGGTGACCTCGACGTTGAACAGCTTGCCCCACCATTCGGCTGCCTGCTTGCCCTGGGCACACCAGGTGGCCTGCAGGCCGGCGTTGGAGAACGCGGCCTTCAGCGGCTTCTCCGAACGTCCCATCTCTGCCGCCAGCGCAGGGCTCATGCCCAATCCGCCGAACAAGGCGGATGCCGCGCTGGCGGTCGCCGCCGCCTGAAGAAGATCGCGTCTTGTCGTTGAGAATTTATCTGTCCCGGACATCGCTCGCTCCCATGTTTCAATGTTTTCACCGACGGCGTCATTGCACGCACCGCGGAAGAGGGAAGTCTGTCACACTCGGGACGCTCGCGCCACCCGGCCGATGTCGGCTCCGAATTTCTTCCGACGGCAGCGGGCTATATGCAGTTCGCGCCTGCGAAAGAATCCGATTTCGCCGCGACGCCTTCGTCAGGCAGGTCCGAGAGAATGCCGGCGCGATCCATGGCGGCGGAAAGGGGGCCAGAGAGGCCGCACGGGTGCTTTATTGGCTTTGAGCCACGAACTGATCGATCTCCGTCAGCAATTGCTGCCACGCTTCGCCGATCTCGGGCGACCAGTCGGCCCCTAGAATCTCGCGCATGGTTTCTGCGATCACGCCGAAAAATTTGCTGAACAGCTCACGCGGCGTGCCATAGGCGTCGTGCGACTGCGCTTCGCACTGGATCATGCGAAAGCTGCCGGTGCGGTCGCCGGCAAAATCCATGATGGCGTCGATGGTGAGCGCGAGCATCGAACCCTTGACGAGGTCGTTTGCCTCGCGCCGGAACATTGGCTCCGCTTCAGGGTGTTCGCGGAACAGGCGGCGATAGACTAGCGGCGTCAAATCCTCGCAGCGCTCGGCGGTCAACTCGAAACTGCGTTGGATCAGATGGGTCCGTGCCGACATGTCTGCTACGATAGTCGAATCCGTGCTGGCTTCCTGCCGAGCATCCCGAAAAACAAGCTTCTCGAACAACAGGCATCTCGAAAAAAAAGAGCAAGGCACCAGCCTTGCTCTAACAATTGTGTCGACCCTATTTCCCCGAAAATTTGAATTTGGTTTTTGATTGACGGGGCGACGCTGCTTGTGCGCGCCAGGGCTCCTCCCGAGACTTGGACCACCAGACTTCAGCCTTGCGACCAGCCTGAGCCATCACTGGTAGACTATCTTTTTGATCTTGTCATCATTTTCGGCAACGATTGTTCAAAATTCGAGCAATCTGCGAAATGATTGGGAATTCGCCACCACGGGTTGCATTTAAGGCGGAGAAAATCGGACTGTCAGGTAAATCGGTAGGGTCGCAGCAAAACCCGCTGGTACACCACAAATTTGCCGATACATATTCGCCCGCAGGTGTTACGAGGTTTCCTGGATGGGAGCAGAGATGCGGCGGCGGCTGGAAGTATTTATTCCAATCGTAGTGTTGGCGGTTCTGGTGCAGTTGATGGCGCCGATCGCGGCATTTCGCGTTGTCGCCTATGCCACGACCGATCCGCTCTATCTGGCATCTATCTGTTCCGGCATGACATCCGCTTCGGACACCCAGACCGATCCCGCCAAGACACAGCATCGGCACGGTGACTGCTGTGCCTTTTGCGTAGGCAGCCATGGCGGCGCGGTGGCCGTCGATCCGCCGCCGCTGATTTTTGTAAGCCTGCAACGCCAGTACCAGCAGGTATCCTGGCTTGAAGCTGTCGAGGCGATGCCGGTGCTTCGTGTCGGCTCGAACGCCCAGGCGCGTGCTCCACCGCCGTTGACGTGAACTGCGCGGCCCCCATGGGCCGTTCCGATGCGTTCACGCAGCATATACGGTGGAAGTTCATGTCGATCCGTATTCGTGTGCGGGCCCGACAGAACTCACCATAGGTCCTCCGCCTAACGCGTGATGCAAAGCAGCCTTCAGGGCTGTCCCCCTGAGGCTTTCACGTTTGATGACCGGAGAATCTGATGTCTCGATATATGCCGCTTTCGTTTGCGCTCGCGAGTCTTATCGCGTTAGCGTCGTCTTCCAATGCGTTCGCCCACTGCTTTGTCGGCGCTCGATTTTTCCCAGCCACGCTGGCGACCGACGATCCCTGCGTCGCGGACGAAATGTCGATGCCTACCGTATCGTGGTCCAAGACCGCGGACATGCCGCCGGCTGCCGAGTGGGATATCTCAGGCGAGCTTTCAAAGCGGATCACCGAAAATTTCGGCGTCTCGATCGGTGAAACCTGGACGCAAATTCGTCAGCCGGACGGTTCGGTCACGGCGGGGTTTCAGAATCTGGAGACGACGTTCCAGTACCAATTGCTGAAGGATAGCTCACATGAGTTTGCTCTGTTGGCCGGGGTTATCGTCGATTGGGGCAACACCGGCGCGACAAATTCCGGGCTGGGCACGGCATACAGTCTGGTCGCGCCCACGTTATATTTCGGCAAAGGTTTCGGCGAATTGCCGGACACGTTGTCATGGGCGCGGCCGTTCGCGGTGACTGGACAGGTCGGCTATCAAATTCCAACGAGTTCGTTCGATTTCACGCAGAATGCCTTCATTCCGCAACAAGCGGTTTACGGCGCGTCGTTGCAATACAGCCTGCCGTACCTGAAATCCGAAGTCATTGATCTTCAGCTTCCGGATTTTTTCAATCATCTGATCCCGATCGTCGAAGCAAGTTTCTCGACGCCGGTCGCGAACAATTTTGGCAATCCCTACACCACGACCGGAACGATCAGCCCCGGTGTGATCTGGGTCGGAGGATATTTCCAGGTCGGCCTAGAGGCCATGATACCCATCAACCGCGAAAGCGGCAGCGGGGTCGGGGTTCTCGGGCAGTTGCATCTATATCTCGACGACATGTTCCCGACGACGGTGGGACAACCGCTATTCGGCGGCACCTCGGCGGCTCCCCGCAAAGTAACCTTCTGAGAGGCAGCATCATGCGAATCCTGACTTTTGCGATATCGACCCTGCTCACCGTCATGCTGGGCACCGGCGCCGAGGCTCATGCCTTTCTCGACCATGCGGAGCCACGCGTCGGAAGCACCGTACCCACAGCGCCCCGCGAGCTTTCGCTTTCCTTCACTCAGAAGCTGGAGCCGGCGTTCAGCTCGGTTGAAGTGACCGATGCCAACGGCACGCGTGTCGATCTGGGCAAGCCCTCCATCAGCTCGAGCGTTATGCGTGTCGGATTGAAGCAATTATCGCCGGGAACCTACAGGGTCCGTTGGCACGTTCTGTCGGTCGATACCCATACGACCGAGGGCAGCTTCACCTTTCAGGTCGGTCGGTAACACCGTGGTGATCGGATAACATGGCCGGTGACGCTCTGAACGACCCGCTGATCATAACTCGCGCGATACATTTCGCTGCCACTGCGATCACAACCGGAACCCTGGTGTTCCAGGCATTGGTGGCGGAGCCTGTTTTGCATTCGGCCGAAACCATGGCCTCCTTCATGCGGACGCAAATCCGCCGTGTCGCATGGCTCGCTCTCGCCATCACCACGGTATCCGGAGCGATCTGGGTATTGCTTGAAGCGGCGTCCATGAGCGGTCTTCCGTTCAGCGAAGCCCTCACGGGCGATGTGCTGTCGACCGTGGTGAACGAGACGCAATTCGGGCTGGTCTTTGAAATTCGCTTTGTGCTGGCCATTATCCTGGCAGCTTGTTTGGCGTATGACCGGTTTCCGCTGGCGCGTTGGCTCGGGTCGGCATCGGCTCTCGGCCTTGTTGCAGCCATCGCCTGGACTGGACACGCCGGGTCAACGGCCGGCGAAATGGGACTTTTGCATCTGACAGCCGATGCGCTGCACCTCATTGCCTCGGCGGCCTGGATCGGAGGTCTTGTGCCGTTTGCTTTGCTGCTGGGGATTGCCCAACGCGACCGTGACGGGGCGTGGGCACGGCTTGCGCGGGATGCGACACAGCGCTTCTCGACGCTGGGTATCGCCTGTGTAGCCACCGTGCTCGGCAGCGGCATCGTCAATGCATGGATTCTGGTCGGCTCCGTCAACGGGCTGATCGCTACGCAATATGGGCGCCTCCTGATGCTCAAGATTGCACTGTTTGCGGCGATGGTGGCGTTTGCGGCTGTCAACCGGCTCTGGTGGACGCCGCAGCTCGCATTACCACTGGGAAGCGCGACGCAACTCGAGGCGCTTCGTCGGTTGACGCGCAACAGCGTGATTGAGATCGCTCTCGCATTGATGATTTTTGCAATCGTCGGGATGCTGGGCACGATGCATCCGGCAATCCACGCTTTCGGAGCTTGAGAGGGTAAGGACCACAGAATGCTATTCGAAAAGCTGACGACCGCGCGCATCTTCGTTTGCGCCGCTATCCTGGGATGCCTGTTGGCCGCGCCGGCCCGCGCCGAAGAGGTCAAGGCCGGCGACCTTGTGATCACGCAGGCCTGGAGCCGCGCCACGCCGGGCGGCGCCAAAATCGCCGGCGGATACCTGACCATCGAAAACAAAGGCTCCGCGGCGGACCGGCTGGTCGGCGGCTCGGGGGATGTCACAGACAGGATCGAGGTCCATGAAATGAGCATGAGCCAAGGCGTGATGACGATGCGCGCGCTCGACAAGGGTCTCGTCATCGAGCCGGGCCAGACCGTCAGGCTTGCGCCGGGGGGATATCACCTGATGATGTTCGACCTGAAAAGGCCGCTGAAGCAGGGCGACAAGGTGCCGGTCACCCTTGAGTTCGAGAAAGCGGGCAAGGTGAAGCTCCTGTTCGATGTCCAGGGCGTGGGCGCGGGGGGGCCGGCGGGTGCGGGTCATTCCGGTGGTCAGATGGACATGAGATAGACCGCTCGCCAGCCGACTTGAAGAGCCGAGGGCATCCGGGTTTGCACCGTGCGCGATCGTGACGCGCTCGTGCCTTAATCGCGCGGTCAATATCGCCGGCGAAACGACCGGAAATCTGCAGCCCAAGCGGCTTTCTCAGCCCCCGCCCTTGTGTTTTTGCAGCCGATCCGCTTTCACTGCTGGCCTCCCGTGTTTCACCGATTCCATCAGGTTTGCCCATGCGATTGTCGCGATTCTTTCTGCCTATCCTGAAAGAGAACCCCAAGGAGGCCGAGATCGTGTCGCATCGCCTGATGCTGCGCGCGGGCATGATCCGGCAGGAAGCGGCCGGCATTTATGCCTGGTTGCCGCTGGGTTTGCGGGTGCTGAAAAAGATCGAGCAGATCGTGCGCGAGGAGCAAAACCGCGCCGGCGCCATCGAACTGTTGATGCCGACGCTGCAATTGGCGGACCTGTGGCGCGAGAGCGGCCGCTACGATGCGTACGGCCCGGAAATGCTGCGCATCATCGACCGGCACAAGCGCGAGCTGCTGTACGGCCCGACCAACGAGGAAATGATCACCGAGATCTTCCGCGCCTACGTGAAATCCTACAAAAGCCTGCCGCTCAATCTCTACCATATCCAGTGGAAGTTCCGCGACGAGCAACGCCCCCGCTTCGGCGTCATGCGCGGGCGCGAATTCCTGATGAAGGATGCCTATTCGTTCGACGTCGACGAGGCCGCGGCGCGGCGCTCCTACAACAGGATGTTCGTCGCCTATCTGCGGACCTTCGCGCGGATGGGATTGAAGGCGATCCCGATGCGCGCG
>JAJYAH010000734.1 GCA_021779635.1 Pseudomonadota bacterium
CGACATGAATCCCCTGCGGCGACAATTCGCGCACCATGCTCTGCGCCAGACCGCGCAGCGCGAATTTTCCCATCGCGAAAGGCGCCGATTGCGGATAGCCCTTGACGCTGGCGGACGCGCCGGTGAACAGGATCGCGCCATGGCGCTTGGGCAGCATCCGCTTTGCCGCCTGCTGTGCCACCAGAAAGCCGCCGAACGCGCTGACGGATATCGCCTGCGCGACGTCACCCGGGACCAGATCCACGAATGCGCCGCGCGCCCGCCCGCTGGCATTGTAGACCACAAGGTCGGGCACCGCGATCTCGCGCTCGACCAGCCCGAACAAACGCTCGACGTCGCTCGCTTCGGTCGCGTTGCAGGCAAACGCTTTCGCGCCGGTCTCATGGCAGAGCGCGCCAAGCTTTTCGATGCCACGCGCGGCCAGCGCGACACGAATGCCTTCGCGGGCGAATAGCCGCGCCAGCGAGGCGCTCAGACCTTCGCCCGCGCCTACGATCAGGGCCGTATTGTATTTCGGTATTTCCATCGGCGTTTTCCTTGACTGATCGGAATGATGTTTTCAGCCGCGCAACCCCGCCAGGCAGCCCGCGGCTTCCAGAACGGCATTGAGGGTGGGTTTGTCGGCGACTTCGGCATATTTGGCGCGCAGCATGCCGAGCGATCGCGCGTGATATTTCTGCGGCTTCTGGGTCCACTCCTTGCCGTCGAGCGCGACGCTGAATTCTTCCTGCTTTTCCGCGAGGGCTTTCTCGTTGGCTGATGTCCACGGCATGAATTGCTTGCCGACCTGCCGGGTCAGGATAGGCATCAGGGTCGGCTCGAGCGTCGACCAGGGTTCAAATTTGCCCTCGGCCCTGGGCCAGAGCATGCGGTGTACCCAATCGAGCACGTGCGGTGCGCCGCCCTCGATCAGGGCGCCGGCGGTCGGGTCGGTCCATAGTTCATAGAATTGGCCCCAGAGGCCAAAGTCGCCGAACGCGGGCCGTCCGCCGAACAGATAGGGCCGACTTTCGAGATGGCTGTCCAGCAATCCCAGCATATCGAGGAATCCGGCCTCGATCTGCGGCGCGGTCATGGCGTTGGAGCCGACGAACCAGAGGCGATCCACCATGCGGGCCCGGATTTGGCCGGCGAACTTGGCGTGCTCCGCCTCGCTGGCCTTCGGGCCGCGCATGCGCGCGATGCGTCCTGCCGAGCAGATCTGGTCGACATCGCGCGCCCAGCGGTAGTGGAACATCCATTTATTGCCCCACTCATCGCCGAATTCCTCGATCAGTGCCGAAATGAAGCGCGCGACCGGCTCATCGGGGTAGATCGACGGCTCCGGATAAAGCTTCTCCATCTGATCGATGATCGGAGTGGAGTCTTGAATGCCGACATCCTCGGGCGTAACCACCAGAGGGATGATCGGCATTTTGGCGTATTTCTCGTATTCCGCCTGGCTGCCGGCATTTCGCAAAATCCATTGATGCGGGATGGCTTTGTAGCGAAAATAGGAGCGTATCTTGACCGAGTAGGGCGACATCTCCGCGCCGAAGATGCGATAGCCGTCAGCCATGGGGTGGTCCTCCGATTTGCGTTTGTTGACGGCTTTGTCGCCTGCTCTATCTGGAGATGGTCTATAGGATCGCAATACAGGGCGGAACGAACAAGAGTTATAAATGCAGCAGCTAAGCAAAATCGATACAGCAACTCCAGCCGACCAGCCGGGATTGCTCGCACCCGATACCTCCGGCATGAATTTCTACCGGGCCGATCCGGCGCTGACCGATCTGTTGCGCATCCATCTGCCCGATCCGCTGTTTCGCCATATCGAGCCGCATCTCGACCGGCTGGGTGCGCTGGCCGGTGGTCATCTCGACGAATGCGCGCGGCTTGCCGACCGGCACGTGCCGGAACTGCATCAGCGCGACCGCTTCGGCCGCGACGCCCAGTGGATCGAGTATCATCCGGCCTATCGCGAGTTGGAGCGCGCCGCCTTCGGCGAGTTCGGCCTCCACGCGATGTCGGTCCGCAAGGGCATCCTGGGCTGGCCGCAGACGTACCCGGTGGTGGCCAAGCATGCCTTCACGTTTCTGTTCAACCAAGCGGAGTTCGGGCTCGGTTGCCCGATCAATGTCACCGATGGCTGCGCCAAGCTGCTGTCGCGCTTCGGCGACGAGGCGCTGAAGGCCAAATATCTCGACGGACTGACCCAGACCGACATGAGCCGGCTGACCCAGGGCGGCCAGTTCATGACCGAGAAGGAAGGCGGCTCCGACGTCGGCAAGCTCACCACGTCAGCGGTTCAGGAAGGCGACCACTGGCGGCTGTCGGGCGAGAAGTGGTTCTGCTCCAACGCGGACGCCGAAGTGGTGATGCTGCTGGCGCGACCGCAGGGCGCGCCAGGCGGCACGCGCGGCGTCGGCCTTTTTTTGATGCCGCGCCGGCTCGATGACGGCTCGCCCAATCATTATCGGATCGTCCGTCTCAAGGACAAGCTCGGCACCCGTTCCATGGCATCGGGCGAAATCAAGCTGGAGGGCGCAATCGCCTATGCGGTCGGAAGGCTCGATCGCGGCTTCGTGCAGATGGCCGAAATGGTCAATTCCTCGCGGCTTTCCAACGGCGTCAAATCCACCGCGCTGATGCGGCGCGCACATCACGACGCGATGACGGTGGCGCAACATCGCGTGGTGTTCGGCCAGCGCATCATCGATCTGCCGTTGGCGCGGCGGCAATTGATGAAGATCATGCTCGCCACCGAGCAGGCGCTGTCGATGAGCTTTCTCACCGCGGATGCCCTCGACCGCGCCGAGGCCGGCAGCCAGGACGCCGCCGCGCTGTTGCGCATCCTGACGCCGACCCTGAAATTCCGCGCTACCCGCGATGCGCGCAAGGTCTGCGGCGACGCGCTGGAGATGCGCGGCGGCATTGGCTACATCGAGGAATTCGCCACCGCGCGGCTGCTGCGCGACGCGCATCTCGGCTCGATCTGGGAAGGCACCGGCAACATCGTAGCACTTGACGCATTGAAGCGGGCGGTCGGCCGCCACGGCGCCGATGCCGCGCTCGCGGCCGATTTGCACGCCCGCCTCGACGACAGCGCCAACGTGCCGCAAGCCTGGCGCGATCGTTTGCGCGATCTGGCCGACCGCGCCGTCGGCTTTGCCCGCGACGTGGCCGCGCGCACCGACAACGAAGCCGAAGCGCGGCGCGCGACCAGTTTGCTTTATCACGTTGCCAGCGCGGTCGCACTGGCGTGGGAGGGCGGACGCATCCACGAGACGCGCGGCGATGCGCGCCGGCTGCTGTTGTCGCGGATGGTGATCGATCACCGGGTGTCGGCGAACGATCCGTTCCGGCTCACGGAAAATCCGCTGCAGCGCGCGATCACCGGCCATCTGCTCGGCGAGCGCGCCGTCGGGATCGCCGAGGTTGGCGAATTGCTGAAGGTGGCTTAGGGTCTTACCTCTCCCCCTTGCGGGAGAGGGAGCGCACTTTCCGCGTCTCACAGCTTGTACATAGACAAAAGAGGAAACACCGATGAAGGCCGCCGTCCTGTACGAAGTGAACAAGCCGCTGGTGATCGAGGACGTCAGCCTGCAGAAACCCGGTCCGCGCGAGGTCTTGATCCGCACCACCGTCGCCGGGCTGTGTCACTCCGATCTGCATTTCATGGAAGGGCTTTATCCGCATCCGCTGCCGGCGGTGCTCGGCCACGAATCCGCAGGCATCGTCGAGCAGGTCGGCTCCGACGTGACCTATGTGAAGCCCGGCGATCATGTCGTGACCTGCCTGTCGGTATTTTGCGGCACCTGCGACAATTGCTCCACCGGGCGTCCGGTGCTGTGCACCGACACCACCGTGAAGATGCTGCCGGGGGTATCGAACCGGCTGTCATGGGCTCGATCGGAAAAGCTGAACCAGTTTCTCAACCTGTCGTCATTCGCCGAGCAGATGCTGGTGCACGAAAACGCCATCGTGAAAATCCGCAAGGACATGCCGCTGGAACTGGCGGCGCTGATCGGTTGCGGCGTC
>JAJYAH010000735.1 GCA_021779635.1 Pseudomonadota bacterium
CTCGGTCGCCATGGTCGATGCGTTTTATAGCCGGCTTGAACATCAGCTCATCCTGCTCCGAGCCTTTCACGGCACGCCACTAGCCCAAGGTGAACTAAAGGCGTTCCTGAGCCTCAACTGGGATGAAAAAATACGGGCCTTCATCGACGTCGACGGGGACGCGGCGACACAGAAGCTGTACAGCCAGCTCAAGCAGCTGAAAGAGCGCATTCGCAATCCATTTTCTCATGGCGGTGTTGAAAATGACGGCGGCTCCCTATTCGTGCATGTGCCGTCGGTCGGCGCGCTACCAGCCAACTTCACGAAATTCAGGCAAAGTGTCCGATTCAGCCTGTTCCCTGTCGAGAAGGAAGATCACCGCTCGGCTTGTGCGCTCTTCGATGCCGTAGACACCATGTTTCGCACGGGTCCAGTTGGGGCCGCCTATAGTCTCCTTGAGGGCGGCATTGATCCCTCGTTTGATGAGAACAGCATCGCTGAATACGCCGCTGTCGTGGCCGACACGCCGGAGGAGCGCGAAACCTATATGCATTATTGGCATGAGGAAAACGACCGGCACGCCAACATGGACTATTGATCCGCTTAGCTCCCGATGCGTGGATTATCTTTTCGGAGCCGATCATTTCTTTAGGACGGGATTTCATGCAAGGACTGATTTGCGGCATCGTAGACGCGAATCTGGAGCATCGGAAAGCGGAGCTTCAGCTCGGTCGCACCGCGTTCAGCTCCCTCTTTGGTGCTGAATTCCGTCTTGATGCGGCCGTCGATCTCCAGCGCGTAACCGGTTTCTGGTCTGTTTTTGGAATGAAGTGCCATGTCCCCTGATCCGGCAATTTAACCACCAACGGCGCATGGCTATGGCGAGTCTAGTAGCCGATCTGGCAAATTCGGAATGCGCCCTGACGATTCGAGCGCGACTGGCGCTGATAGATTACGCTGCCGGCGTTAATGGCGTCTTTGCAATCCGCGCGGACGCGCGGTGATTCCATTGATTCCGACGGGCTCGGTTACGACGATTGGGTGGCGTTGAGCTTCTGTTCAAGAATCGCCACGCTCGCGAGCACATTCTCGAATGTCGGTGGCTCGCCAAAGATCATCCCGCGCATCGCGCGGTAGTCGGTCCGCAGCTGATCGACCATGCCGTCATGCGGCATGAGCGCGAAGCTGCCTGGCGCCGCGCTCGCGAGGTCGAAGTCCGGCCGGTTGAAGAACATACGTGCATGCGCGACGCAGTCAGCACCGAGGTCCGTGTCTGCCGACGCCTGCATACCGACTGGCGCCTGCGAGAGAAGATGAAGGTCATAATAGTGTCTCGATACGCGCTGTCCGCCACCACGGAGCTCACCGCGCTTGTCAAACCAGCGACGTAACCCGTGGAGGATGACGACCTTGTCCCAGAAGGTGCGCTGAGGCTCGACGGTGCGCACTAACGGCACCGTCAAATCCAGCGCCGGCAGGTCATCGTCGACGTAGGGTTTGATCGGCACTTCGCGGTTGGGGTCGAGCGCCGACTTTGCGCCCGCTTCAATCTTGATCGCGGCCCGCACATAGTCCGAATGGGGGGTCGTTGGCGGATACCAGATCAACAGCGTCTGGCCGTCTGGATCGGTGTCGTCGAGCTCGATGCGTGCGCCATTCGGATTGAGCCGGGCGCTGGTGAGGCGGTTCGAGAGGATCTCGTTCAGCGCCTGGTGCATGGGGCCAGCGATGTACGCCTGGCACGCGTCTTTGATCGCATCAAGCCGCGCCTTGCGTTTTTTGCCGCTGAGCGCCTCAAGTTCGGCGACCGTAGCAGGGGCGTCGATGTCATCGCGAAACACGGTGATGTCAACGTCTTCGGAGAAGCGGTTGATCAAGCCGAACCCCTTGGACAAGGATGTTCCGCCCTTGAAGAGAAGGCGCGGGCTTGCTTTCGGCAGGCCGTGAAACAGCGCATCGAGTGTCCAACAGACCCAGAAATCCTTCTCGATATTTTGGGAGGTCGTACCAAGCCGCGCCGCGGTGGTATCGAAGGCGCTCAGCATCGCCTCGGTGCCTGCGGAGAGAACCTCGTCAAAAGCCGGGTTCATGTGTTTGGCGTCCGTCGGGTTGCGCGCGGTCCCGACGATGGCCTGGACGAGGCGGCGGCCTTCGAGGGGGGCTGATCGGCGGTGCGATCCTGCTGGCGATTGGCCGCCGAACGTCGGCGGCGACGATAATGCTGACCATCATCGCCATCATGGTCATCGTCGGCGGCGGGGCTTGCCAGCACATGCTGATCATCTTGGAGTACGGTTTTCAGATAGACCTGCATCCAAGTCGGGACCGTCGTCAGCCCATCGATCAGATCCGCCTTGAGCGGCGGGCCTGCTACAGGATCGTCTAGGAGCCTGCGAAGTTTGCGGCGCACCCGGCTGGCTTCGCCCTCGCGCGAGAGCAAATCCCGCATCCAGTGGAGCGCCTGAACGACGCGCATCGCAGGCCGTCCAGCCCAGAAGAGCTTGCTTGCCGCCGTCGGGCGAAAGCTGATGGTGACATTGCCCAGTCGCAGCGCGCGGCGGCGTGCGTCGGAGTGGACAACAATTTTGGCCGGTATGGCATCCGTCAGGCCGAGGTCATTCGCCGCGGTCAAGCCATCGACCAGCATGCGGACCTGATCGCGGCGGCCGAGTGCGTCGATCACGGAGCGCGGATCTGGCGGATTGGATTTCTGCGTCAGCTTGTTGAAGGCGGGCCGGTCGTAGAGCCCGCGATCGATCCGGCGCAGTTGCTTCGCCGTGGTCAGTCGCTGGAGCGCCTTGTCGATGGCGTCGCGCGAGCCGAGGTCGAGGAAGTCCGATGGCGTCCACACCTTGCGCGGCGCATCGCGTTGGATGCGCTGCAGGACGGCAGCTTTGAGGTCAGATGGCCGGTCGCTCATGTCCGAAACTTGTAGTCATTTTTCGGACAAGGCCAAGTCTGACTGTCCGAAGTACGTATACAAATTTCGGACAGAATACCCAATCTCGCCCGCCTGGAAAACTGGGGAAAACGGCGTCGCGCCCCGGGATACCCTTGACGGCACCCGATTCAATCACCATCTTCACTTGCACGAAGTGAGGATAATGAATTGCGGCACCGACTATTCGATCTAATGGGCGGCCAAACGGTCCTTTCGGGCGCTATCTCGGGACGCAAGCTGCTGAGTGCCCTGATCGCGGCGACGCCTTCGCCGGAGGCCCCAGCGCCGGCGTTCCTCGACTTCACTCAAATCGAGGTCGCTACCGCCTCGTTTCTGCGCGAAGCCGTGATCGGTTTCCGCGATTACGTCCGGCATTCATTGCGCAATGTCTACCCCGTCGTCGCCAATCTCCAGCCGGCTGTCGCCGAAGAGCTCGACTTCTTCGTGCGCACCCGCGGCGACGTGCTCTGGAGCTGCGAACTTGACGCGGGCGACACCGTCGTCAGCGCCCGGCTTATCGGCGAACTCGATCCCGCCCAGCGCTCGACCTTTGATGTGGCTCGCGAACTCGGCACCATCACGGCCCCCGAACTTGCTGCCCGCTTCACCGACCAGCGGATCGGCTCCACCGCCTGGAACAACCGGCTGTCCGCACTCGCATCCAAGGGCCTGCTTGTCGAACGCAAGCAGGGCAAGTCCAAGTCGTTCAGTCCCCTCCTGGAGATTGCCTGATGGGCCTCGACTACATGCGTGCGCAGACTGGCAAGCCCTGGCGCAAGCGCTGGAACGGCGGTCTCGATCGCCTGAAATTGCCGACATTGTTCGAACTCACCATGTCTGAGACTGTGCGCACGGTGACCGCCCAGCTCGATGCCAGTTGCCGTCTCAAAGCGGGTGACACATTGATCGTCCAGACCGCGCCCGACGGCCTCACCGTCAGTGACGGCCTGCGCGCGGTTGGACACGTCGCCAATCCATCGTCCGAGATGATCGCCGCCATTGCGGATGCCGGCGGTTATGCCGAAGGCGTGATCGAGCGCGTCGGCCTGTTCGGCGACACCGCGGAGATCAGCGTGAAATGAACGACAGGCCGCCC
>JAJYAH010000736.1 GCA_021779635.1 Pseudomonadota bacterium
TCATCCCGCGCGCATAAAGACTGATGATCTTGTCGTCAAAGCCGTCAAAGCGGGTCTGGCCCTTGGGAATCAGATGCGGCTCGAACGTGCCAGCCCGGTCACGCGGAACCTCGATCTGCACTTCGCCGTCCTCGGTCAGGACAGTTTTGGCGCTCGTACCGTTGCGGCTGTTGCCGCTGCCCCGGCCGGCCGGGTCGCCCTTCTCGTAGCCAAGGTGGTCGCTCAACTCCGCGCCAAGCGCTCGTTCGATCAGGGCTTTCTTGAGCCGTCTGAAAATCCCATCGTCGCTTGTCAGGTCTTCCGGCTTCGAATAGCCGCTTAGAATCTGGTCCAAAATCTCAGGTGAAAAATCCGTAGCCATGTGAGTCTCCTCTCAAAGGTAAACTCACAGAAACCATCTTACACGAAGTTACTGACACCCTCTCGCGCCGCCGCCGTCTATACCCTGATCGAGACCTGCAAGATGAACGACGTCGATCCTCAGGCTCGCCGACGTGCTCGGCCGCCTTCCAGATCACCCTGCCAACAAAGTCGCTGATCTTCTTCCCTGGAATTGGAAGGCGAACCAACAGTCCAAGGTCGCCGTCGCTGCCTAAGCGCTTCGCGGCAGACCATCGCGCCTACCTGGGGTGCTGGCCGAGAGCGTACGGTGAAGCAGCTGCTGTCGAACGATCACTTCTCGGTTGACGGTACGCTTATCGAGGCTTGGGCATCGATGAAGAGCTTCCAGCGCAAGGACGGCAACGATAAGCCGCCGAGTCCAGGCCGCAATGGCGAGCGCGGCTTTCACAAGGAGAAGCGCTCTAACGAGACGCATGGATCAACCACCAATCCGGACGCCAAACTCTATCGCAAAGGCGATGGCCAAGGCGCCAGGCTCTGTTTCATGGGGCACATCCTCATGGAGAACAGGAATGCCCTTATCGTCGAGACCGAATTTAGGCTTCCGGCACCGCCGAACGCGATGCTGTCCTTTCGATGATTGATCGTCATTCCGCCCGCACCAAGCGCATCACGCTTGGCGGCGACAAGAGTTTTGACGTGACGGACTTTGTCGGCGATCTCTGGGAACGTAACGTGACTCCGCATATCGCCGTCGATGCGCAACTCACCAAGACCGGTAAAACCCGCAAGACCGCGATCGACGGCCGCACCACGCGCCATCCCGGTTACACGATCAGTCAGCGCATCGAAGAAGGCTTCGGCTACATCAAGACATTGGCGGTCCTGCGCAAGACAAGGCACCGTGGAACAGCCCGCGTCGGCTTCATGTTCACGCTTGCCGCCGCCGCTTACAACCTCGTGAGTATCCCGAAGCTGCTGGCGGCCATACCATGATGAAGGCGGGGAAACGGCGTCTCACCAAGCATGGTCCCGGCAAAAACCTGTCGATATCCCGTCAAACCGACCAATAAACCCGCAATCAGTGGCTTTTTCCGCAGCCTGCTAACGCGTTCCTATCAATTCGTTGGCTTGGGTGAAGGCAGCAACCCAGTGGTACGTACCGCCAACCGATAAGCGATGAGCCCAATCCACTCACGTACAGCAATGTCGGTGGATTCAATCCGCCCCCAAAAACTGGAACGTAAAGTTAGCAATTCCGGCCAATCTCGCTTTTTAACGTCATCGGCTGGATACGGCTCTACCGCGAATCCCACTTTACGAAATATGCCAATCGACCTCGGTATATGATAGGCAGATGTTACGAGAAGCCACCGCTCTCCTGTTCTGGGTGCCGCTATTGCCTTCGAAAACTCGGCATTCTCTAGGGTGTTTCTTGATTGCCTATCAAAGAACAGTCGGTCTCGTGGTAATCCGAGACCAACAAATATCGACTCGGCGACATCTGATTCCGTATCATCGGTCCCGATCAAATTGGAATTGCCGCCCGAATACACTACCAGTGCCTTTGGATACCGATGAGCGAGTTTAGCGGCAGCAATCACGCGATCGATCCCACCACCCAAAACGACAATACCGTCGACCGCACCGTTTGTCGGTTTCCAAACCGGAAATCGCGTCTCAAGAGGTACAAGCAACAAGTTTCCAGCAGGAGAAAAGCCGAAAGCCAAAAACCCAGCAACGCAGACGATGAGAAGCTTTCGACCCAGAGACCGGGGTCGAAGGCAAATCAAAACCAGTCCCGCGAAGCCGATTGCGATAAGGAAATTGGACGGAATCAACAAAGCGCCGACGGTTTTGGAAATTAGGAAAAACATTTCCTACCCCTACTATATCGCTTGGAAAGCGGCTCGCTGAATTTCGTGGATGAAATCTCGAACCAACCGTTCAGTCGTCGCGATAGCGTCGACCGGTACAACGACGTCAATATCGTCAACATGCCAATATGTCACTCGATCCGCCATCGACCGGAAAGATGATGGCATGCCAGTCTGTCGGCACAAATATTCCGTGTTGTAGCTCATACCCACCGGGACCTGCGTCCAGCTGTTGTTCACCATAATCCAAAACGCACTAAATGTCGTACCAATCGCCACCATCACGGTCGACACGAAATAAAGAGCAGGCGAAACGCGTGGCCGACCAAAGATCAACATACCGAAAAAGGACGCTAAGTCCGCACTACCGGCGAGCCACAGCTTCTTCTATCGTACCCGAAAGGGCGGTGGCGCGGCATAACGACGCGCATTCTGGCGATGCCGGAAATGCTGCGCGGCGCGCTGCTGGCAACTGGCGCTGCCACGATTTACGCCGTCGATGTCCACCGTCATGTCGAGGCCGACCTGTTCGCAACGATCCTGCTGCTGCAGAGCCTGCCGTTCTGGTCGGCCGTGGTGCTGGTGTGGCTGGAGCGCCTCGGTGATTATAAGTTGAAAGAAGCCGCTCCTGCGCGCGCGGCCACCTGAGGTTACCTCGACGCAAACCGCGCCTCAGAAACCCTTGCTATCGCCAAGTGCCAGAGCGATCCCATAACAAAAGGTATCCAAAAGATCGTTTTCTCTCTTATTGTCCTTATCGCCCACCCGAAAGCTCTCAATTTGATCCATCAGGTGGTTCCTCGATCTCCGCTTGTACGTCACCGTCTTATGAAACGCATGGTCGGTGTATTTGACCTCTCCTCTGAAAACGTAACCGGATGCGTTAATCGCTCGTTCGTCCTTCCCGAGCGAGGTTAACTTCGAGTCGATAGTCTGCGCCGGCATGTCCCGGCGCTGGGCTTGCTGCAGCAGAATCGTTCCGGAGTTCTTGTCCTCGATCCAGGCACCCCTCGAGCCGAAGCGCGCGCCGCAAATCCGTGCCAACTCTTCCAACCGCTCGAACACCATTGGCAACCATGTTTCCAGCAAAGCACCTTCGATTTGGGCGATATCCCAATCCAGGATCACCAACGGGATGCGGCCCCCAATATTGTTTCGCGCGAAAAACGTGACGGCGGTCGCGTCATGCTCTGTGCCGGTCTTTGATGCGGTGTCGATAACGGCAAATACGCAGTCGCACCGGGTAGGGTAGGGGACCGATTGGTCATTTTCGAGCAACTTTTCCCGGGCAAAGAAGGCGACACCGGACCAATCGACGAACTCAGCCAGGAACTCCTGCGCATAGACTAGGGGATCGTTTCCGGTCCTGAGCTCGTCGAGATACTTGGCTCGACGCTTCATCCAAGCGTCTGCAGTTTCGTTCTGACGGCGCTTCGGAAGCACCGGATTGTCCATCGTAGTGGCGTGGAACTGGCCAAACCCGTATTGTCGCTCGCTGCAGATGTTATAGAAGAAATTGTCGGGGTTCTTGCCGCCCGAATTAGAACAGACCAATGCTTCACCGCCATAGTCGACAAGCGTTGGCTTGATCGCTGTTTCCCATAGCTGCATCATCGAGCCATCCACCTTGTTGTCGCCGTCCTTGGTAAACGCGGCCTCATCAATGACGATGCGATGATAGCGACGGCCGCGGCCGGCGATTTCGTTTTCTAGTGTCCAGAAATCCACACGGCCGCCAGTCCTCATGCGCATGACCGCGGATCCCTTTGAGCCA
>JAJYAH010000059.1 GCA_021779635.1 Pseudomonadota bacterium
GGCATGCGCGAGCGCGGCGCCGACCTGCGCGGTCTCGGTCTCGGTCGGGGCACCGGCCGCGCGACTGGGAAGCGGCGACGGCAGGAGGCTGAGGAGGAGCGTCCGTCCAGTATCGACCGCCGCCCCATGCGCGAGATGGACGAGAACGGTAGCGTTTCCGCCACCGATCGCAACGCCTTCCAGCAGACATTGCGCGCAGGTCGGTTGAAGAAGCTCGCACGCCTTGGCCTCGCCGAGGAACTCCGCCCCGGTGGGTGGCGATTGGACGAGGGGCTGGAGGATACACTGCGGCGCATGGGCGAGCGCGGCGACATCATCAAGACTCTGCATCGCGAGATGGCGGCCAAAGACATCGTCCGCAGTCCGGCGGATTACGTTATCCATGACCCCACCGATCCACATACCAAACCCATCACCGGGCGCGTGATGGCGCGCGGGCTGTCTGATGAGATAAACAACCGGCATTACCTGATCGTCGATGCTGTGGATGGCCGCGCCCATTATATCGACATCGGCAAGGGTGAGGCGACCGAACCGACGCCCGAGGGCAGCATCATTCGCGTGACGCCGAAGAGCATCGAGCCGCGCAAGGTGGATTGCACCATTTCTGAAATCGCCGCCGCCAATGGCGGGCGCTACAATATCGACATCCACTTGCAGCACGATCCCCGCACCACCGAGAGTTTTGCTGAAACCCATATCCGGAGGCTGGAAGCCATCCGCCGCGCGACCGGCGTGATTGAGCGTGAGCCGGACGGCACGTGGAACATTACGCCTGACCATCTTGATCGCGTGACGGAATATGAACGCGGGCGGGCCAAGGCAGCGCCAGTCATTGTCGAAAAGCTATCGCACCTCACACTCGATCAGCAGATCGGCACCGACGGCGCGACCTGGCTCGACCACGAACTCGTCTCCAGCCAGCCGGAAACGACCCGCGATTCCGGTTTTGGCCGAGACCTGCGCGAAGCCCAATCCCGCCGCCGTCAATGGCTGATCGCCGAAGGTCTGGCGCGTGAAGACCAGGGTAACACAGTTTATCGCGCCAACATGCTGGACACCCTGCGTCGGCGCGAACTCACCCGTGTCTCAAGGCAACTCTCAAAACAACTCGGTCTTGCCTATGTCGAGACCCGCCACGGCGAACCCGTCGAAGGCACGCTCCGCCGCGCGGTCGAACTCGCCAGCGGCAAATACGCCGTCATCGAAAAATCCCGCGAGTTCACCCTTGTTCCCTGGCGCCCCGTCCTCGATCGCCATATCGGTCAGCACGTCTCAGGCGTCATGCGTGGCGACAGCATCTCTTGGACCATAGGACGACAACGCGGGCTGGGGATTTCATGAGAATCCTCGTGCTTGATCGTTCCGTGGATGGTGATCACGATCCTTTTCGGGATGGTTGCCGATCAGCCTGACCGAAGTCGACTGGCGACGCGGGACGCCACAAAAGGGCGTCCGTGGCGCCGTTCGCCGCGCCCTTCTCAAAGTCGCCGTCGATTTGCCCCATCTGGTTCGTCACATGTGCGAAGCAGATAACCGGGCGCTCGCGGGCTTTTGCGAAGGCATAGAGAGCGGCTGCCTCCATTTCCACCGCAAGGATGCCGCGCTCCTTCATCGCTTCGATGGCTTGCGCGGTCTCGCGGAAGGGGGCGTCCGTCGTCCATGTCGGCCCCCTGAGCACGGGGACGTGGGCGTCGTCGAAGGCTGCGCCCAGACGGGCGACGAGTTCAGTGGAGGCCTCGCTCCATTCCGACGGCGGCAGGTAGTGGTAGCTTGTCCCCTCGTCTCGGAGAGCGCGGTCAATCAGGATGAAATAGGGCGGCTGTTGTGCGGGAGTGATCTGGCCTGCCGACGTGATGCTGATCAGAAGTTCACAGCCGCAGGCAAAGAGTTCCTCAGCCAGCAGAACGGCGAACGGGGCGCCGACGGCACACCCGACCACGCCCACGGTCAGGCCGCTCTCTTCGAAGACGTATAGGTCGGTGTGATAGCAAACCCAGCCGTCGTGCCGCTCTGCCCGTCCTGTCGCCTTCAGCTGGCGAACTATATCCCCGTCCGGATCGAGCAGACAGACCTTGGGGACGGGAAGGAGCGGCGCCCTCTTCTGTCGCCGCGCCTCGCGCAGCAGGCTGTCCGGCGTAAAGATCGATGCCGAACGGAAGTGCTTGTGCGCCAGGATTGGCGGGTGATCATTGTCAGAAGTGGTCAAATCCAACTCCATTGTCCGATAGTGATGCTCCGGGCTTCATTGCCGAGAGGGCAAGGAAGGCAGCACCCGTCGTGGTGAGGGCACCAATCTTGGGGTCGAAGGGTCCGAGCAGTCGTGCGGCGAATCCGCTCGGCAGATAGAAGACGGCGCCCTTCACCGAGACATCGACCAAACCGGCACCGGAGGCGAGGCTTCTGAGTTCGGCGGCGCTTCGGAACCTGGCGCGACGCCAGACGGGAGAGCCGAGCCATGCCTTGATGCGCCGGACGGCTGCCCAGGTACTCCATTTGCCGAGTTCGCCGACGATCAAGCGGCCGCCCGGCTTGAGAACGCGAACCATCTCATGTAACGCGCCAGCGGTGTTTTCGACGAAGCACAGCACTGTGACGGCGACAACCACATCGAACGAGTCGGCCTCGAAGGGTAACTTTTCTGCCTTCCCAATCGCGAAGGAGACATCACGTCCTTGCCGTTCGGCCCGCCACCGGGCGGCGGCGATCATTTCGGGGGACGCGTCAACGCCGATGACGTGGGCCGCATGTCCGGCAAGCTCCGCGGTGAGAACGCCGTCGCCGCATCCGACATCGAGGATACACAGGCCCGACTGAGGACCGATCAGATCCAGGATCAGATCCTGTTCAAGGACGTCGGTAACCTGGCCGAGTGTGCTCGCGCGCCATGCTGCATAGGCAGCGGGCAACCTCTCAAGGTCGTCGCGTTCGCTCGTGTCCTCCGCCGTCACAATCTTGACTCGTGACCCGTTGGGGTAAGTGCCTTTTTCAATCCTGAAATGACCGCATCCACATCGTCCCTACTTGTTCCCCGTCCCAGGCTGAAGCGGATCGCACCCATGCCCACTTCCGGGGCCACGCCCATGGCTTCAAGCACCGGTGACAGCTCGATCCGGCCGGAATGGCAGGCGGAACCTGTGGACGCGGCGATCCCGGGCACCGCGGCGAGAATCTCCGCGCCGACCCGTCCGGCGAAAGAGACGCTGAGCGTGTTCGGCAGCCGGTGTTCCGGATGTCCGTTGAGCACGACGCCATTCCCGAAACGCTCTTTAAGCATGGCCCAGAAGTGATCGCGCAAGGCCGTGACCTCCCGCATCGACGACAGGTCGCGCGCGAGAATGCAGGCCTGCCCGAGGGCCGCGCAGAGCAGGGCGCTCTCCGTGCCCGCGCGCCGGCCGCTTTCGTGGGCCGCCCCATGGATCAGCGGTTCGAGCTCGATGCCGTTGCGGATGTAGAGCGCGCCCACGCCCTTGGGTGCGTAGAGCTTGTGTCCGGCAATCGTCAGGAGGTCGACGCGAAGATCGTCCACGCGCGTCGGGATCTTGCCAACCGACTGCGCGGCATCGGTGTGAAACGGGATGCCATGTTCGCGGGCGATCGCTGCACATTCGTCAATGGGCTGGATCGTCCCCACCTCATTGTTCGCATGCATGATGCTGATCAGGATCGTGTCGGATGTGATTGCCCGGCGCAGGTCGTCCGGGTCGATCCGCCCTGTGCCGTCGACCGGCAGCCACGTCACCGTCGCGCCCAGGCGTTCCAGGAAACGGAGCGGCTCCACGATTGCCGGATGCTCGACGCGGGTTGTGATGAAGTGGGGGCGTGGCCGTTTGCTGCTGAAAAACATGCCCTTCAGGGCGAAGTTGTTTGCCTCGCTTCCGCCGCTGGTGAACACCACCTCCTGCGGTGCGCAGCCGAGCAACGCGGCCACCTGCCGGCGGGCTTTCTCGACCATCTGTCGCGCAGGCGATCCTGCCCAGTGGCCGCTCGACGGGTTTCCATACGCGTCCTCCATGGCATCGCGCATGACGGCGGCGACTTCGGGCGCAATCGGCGTGCTGGCGTTGTAATCGAGATAGATTTGTCGCATGGCTCAGAACACCAGAACCTTGCCGGCGCCAAGCGCCGCATCCCCGAGTTCGTCCATGGTGCTGCGCCTCGCGCCGTCCATGACATCGTCGTCGGTCATGCCGCGCGCGTCCATACAGGTGCCGCAGAGCAACACGGCGCCCTTTGCGAGCACGCGCTTCAGCATGCGTTCCATATTGTAGTATCCGTCCGGTGTTTTCTGGCCCTTGCGTGCGGCGACCACGGCGTCGGCCATCAGGAACACGGTAACTTCTGCGTCCGGCTCCTTCTTCAGCAGTGTGTGAGCAAGACGAAGCGCATTATAGCAGCGCTCGGTGCCGTAGGGCGGGTCGTTGAGGATGAACAGGGTCTTCATGCGTGTTGCCTCCGGATTTGGGTGTAAGGGTTCATTCGCCAAGAATGCGACGACGTTCCTCGAATTCTTCCTTGTCGATTTCGCCGCGGGCGAAGCGCTCCTTGAGAATGTCGAGCGGCGTGCGCGCGAGCGGTTGATGCGGTGTGGTGGTTAGCGATGATCCGCCGAGCCAGCGCACGAGGAGCACCGCCACCGCGATCACCAGGGCAAGCACAAGAATCATGAAGATCGGACCAAAGATCATCCCGCCCCATCCGCCGCCCCATCCCATCATGTGCGGTCCCCAGCCATAGCGGTCAGGATCGGTGGTTTGCGCCAAGGCCGCGCCCGGCAGAAGAGCGATTGTGGTGCCAATTGCGGCTATCGATAGCGGAATTCTTGTCATTGTCGTGTTCCTTTTTGATCTGTGTCGAGGGGCGCGGGGGCGTCAGCCGGCAGCGTCAAACCCGGCCTGAAGTGCCGTTGCCAGCCACTGTCAAACCGTCTCGTTTCCACCGTTCCATGCCGCCGCGAAGCACACGGACATCGCTAAACCCGCCAGCGCTCAGCAATACCGCGGCAGACGCGGAGCGTTTGTCAGTCTTGCAAACAACAATAACGGGCTTGTTCTTGTGCGCCCTGATCTCGGTCAAACGATCGGGCAATTCGCTGAGCGGGATGTTCAGCGCCGTCTCAATATGACCGAGGGGATCGGTGAATTCGTCGGGCGAGCGGACGTCGATGATGGTGGCGCCGCCACTGCCAAGTCCGGTTGCCAGCTCGTCTGTTTCGATCCAACGGGGTGCTACGCTCCGGCGCAGCCGCTTGACTAGCCGCGGAAGAAAGGCGATGGCCGCGAGCAGTCCAAGCGCCAGCAGGCCATAGCGGATGGCGGAGGTATCGCCCGCCAGCGCCTCACGCCCGGCATAGCCGAGCCAGGTATAGGCGATCGCCCCCGGTGCCATGCAGATGAAAGAGGTCATGACGTAGGGAACGAACCTGATCCGCGTCAGGCCGAGCGCGTAGTTGGTGAGGTTGAAGGGGAACAGCGGCACGAGGCGCACGAAGGCGATGAAACGCCAGCCCTCCGCCTCGACGCCTTCGACCAGCCGCTTTAACCTGCCGCCGGTCCGGCCGCCACCCAGTCACCCGCGAGATAGCGGGCGATGAGAAAGGCAAGGCTGGCACCGATCGTTGCACCAACCAGATTAAGCAGCGAACCCCATACCGGTCCGAACAGGGCGCCACCGGCCAACGCGAACAGCGCCCCCGGCAGGAAGGCGATCGTTCCGACGGCATAGAGACCGAGATAGGCGAGCGGCGCCAGGAGCCCGAACCCGGAGAGCCAGGCATCGAGTGCTTCGAGGTCCAGCCGGTCGCGGTTGAGCGCCGCCCAGAGGATAGCCGCCGCGACGCCAACGAGAAGCAGAAGGCGGGGCAGAAGTTGCCGGGCGTTCACTGCTCCTTCTCCGAATTCTCGCGATTGATCGGGTAGCCGCTGGCCGGACCGCGTGCCGGCTGAATCAACATACGATCAAGCCATAGGTCGCGGCGGGTACGGAACTGCTCGATGCCGATGGTCATGGCTTCGTGGCCGTCGCGCGGTTGTGGCCGGTAGGTGCCGAGCAGGCGGTCCCACCAGGGCAGGTTGAAGCCGAAATTGGAATTGGTCTCGCTCGGGTGAATCGAATGGTGAACCCGGTGCATGTCCGGGGTTACCACGAACAGCCGCAGGACCCGGTCAATTGCCGACGGAATTCGGATATTGGAATGGTTGAACATCGCTGTGGCATTGAGCAGTACCTCGAAGACGAGCACGGCGGCGACCGGCGGTCCAAGTGCGGCGACCACGGCGAGCTTGATGCCCATCGACAGCAGGATCTCGATGGGATGGAACCTGAGACCGGTGGTCACGTCGAACTCAAGATCGGCATGGTGCATGCGATGGAGACGCCAGAGCGCCGGCACCGCATGAAACATCACATGCTGGAGATAGATGGCGAGATCCAGCGCCAGTATTGAGACGACGAAGGAGACCCAGCCGGCACGTCGAAGACGTTGAACAGGCCCCAGCCGCGTTCTTGCGCCACCAGCGCCAGCCCAACCGCGACGATCGGAAAGGTCAGCCGCACCAGCAGCGTATCGATGACGACGACGCCGAGATTGTTGCTCCAGCGGAGAAGCCGCGGGATTTCCCGCCGCCGACGCGGGGCCGCCACTTCCCAGAGCGCCATGGCCAGGAGAATACCGAGAAAGACGGCCATGCGGATCAGTGGTTCGTTTGCCAGAATAAGGTCGGTCATTCGATGTCAGAAGCCTTGCCAAGCCCATTCGGGCGGATTACATTCAATTAATCACTTGAATATTATAGTATCGGACATATGGAAATGTCAATCGGTCCCAAACAAGCGCTCTATGCCGAGTTCGCCTCTGTCGCCCGCGCGCTCGGGTCACCGCACCGTCTTGAGATGCTCGAACATCTGGCCCAGGGCGAGCGCGGCGTTGAGGCGCTTGCAGATCGTGTCGGCTTGTCAATTGCCAACGCCTCGCAGCACCTGCAGCAGCTCAGACGCGCTGGGCTGGTCGCGTCGCGCCGGAAGGGCAAGTTCGTGCTCTACCGGCTTGCCGACGATGCCGTGCTTGGAGTGATAGCGGCGCTTTCTGGCGTTGCGGAACGTAATCTCGCCGAGGTCGACCGCATCCGGCGGGCCTACTTCGATGATCGCGACAGCATGGAGCCGGTCTCGCGCGAGGAACTCTTGCACAGAACGCGCGACAATCTGGTCATCGTGCTCGATGTACGTCCAGCGGACGAGTTTGAGGTCGGGCACGTCCCTGGCGCCATCAATATTCCGTTGAGCGAACTGGAAGCGCGGCTCGCCGAACTCGATCCGGATCACGAGATCGTCGCCTATTGCCGGGGAGCATGGTGCGTACTGTCCTTTGAGGCCGTGGCTGCGCTGAGGGCACGTGGCTTCAAAGTGCGCCGTCTGGAGGACGGCCTGCCCGAGTGGCGGGCGGCAGGACTACGGGTCGAACGCGCCTGACTATGGGATCAAAGGTCGGCAACCGGCTTCGCCGTTTCCCGACACTCCTTCGAGTGAGGACGACCAGTACACTCCTCCACGCGAGCACGATGAGGATCAGCAAAAGGAGCCGCCAGCGTTTGGACGTATTGCGGCGTACCTAAAGGCCATAAGCGTTTCCGCTGTTTCGGGTGATCATTGCACCGTTTACCTTACTGAACGGAGCCCTTGCCATGACCCCCACCAGACTCCTGATCGGGCAGATCGCCGTTGTGTTCGCCATCGTCATTCTGGGCGTGTGGGCGGCGACGCAGTGGTGCGCGGACATGCTGGGCTATCAAGCGCAGCTCGGGCCGCCCTGGTTCACCCTTTTCGGCTGGCCGGTTTATGAGCCGTGGAAGCTGTTCCAATGGTGGTACTTCTTTGAGGCCTACGCGCCCGAGGTGTTCGACAAGGCGGGCATGCTGGCGGCGGGCAGCGGTTTCATGGGCTGCGCGGCGGCGGTAATCGGTTCGCTGTGGCGGGCGCGGCAGAACCGGTTGGTGACGACCTATGGTTCCTCGCGCTGGGCCTTGAAGGGGGAGATGAGGAAGGCCGGGCTGTTTCGGTCCGCAGGCGTGTTTCTGGGCCAGTTTCAGGAAAAATACCTCCGTCATGACGGGCCGGAGCATGTCATGGCCTTTGCGCCGACGCGCTCGGGCAAGGGCGTCGGCCTCGTCGTGCCGACGTTGCTGTCCTGGACAGGATCGGCGGTGATCCACGACATCAAGGGCGAAAACTGGCAATTGACCGCCGGCTGGCGCACCAAGTTCTCCCATTGCCTGCTGTTCAACCCGACCGACCCGCGCTCAGCGCGTTACAATCCGCTGCTCGAAGTGCGTAAGGGAGCGGACGAGGTCCGCGACGTCCAGAATATTGCCGACATCCTCGTCGATCCCGAAGGCGCGCTCGAACGCCGGAACCATTGGGAGAAAACCAGCCATGCGCTGCTGGTCGGCGCCATCCTGCATGTGCTTTATGCTGAGGAGGAGAAGACGCTGGCGCGTGTCGCGACCTTTCTGTCGGATCCGAAGCGGTCCTTCGCGGCGACGCTGAGAAGGATGATGGAGACCAATCATCTGGGAACGGCGGAAAACCCGGAGGTGCATCCGGTGGTGGCCTCCGCCGCGCGCGAGGTGCTGAACAAGTCCGAGAACGAGCGTTCTGGCGTGCTCTCGACCGCCATGTCGTTCCTCGGGCTCTATCGCGATCCGACCGTGGCGGCGGCGACATCGGCCTGCGACTGGCGTATAGCTGACCTGATGGATGCCAAACATCCCGTCTCGCTTTATTTGGTCGTGCCGCCATCGGATATTTCACGCACCAAACCGCTGGTGCGGTTGATTCTCAATCAGATCGGGCGGCGCCTGACCGAGCGGCTGGAGGGCGACCCGAAGAAGTCGCGCAAGCACCAGCTTTTGATGATGCTGGATGAGTTCCCCGCTTTGGGACGGCTTGATTTCTTCGAGACGGCCTTGGCCTTCATGGCCGGGTACGGCATCCGCGCTTATCTGATCGCGCAGAGCCTCAACCAGATTTCCAAAGCCTATGGCGAGAATAACGCCATCCTCGATAACTGCCATGTGCGGATTGCTTTCAGCAGCAATGACGAGCGTACCGCCAAGCGGATTTCCGATGCGCTGGGCACGGCCACCGAGCTGCGCGCGATGCGCAATTATGCCGGCCACCGGCTGGCACCCTGGCTCAGCCATGTCATGGTCAGCCGCCAGGAGACAGCGCGACCGCTCCTGACCCCCGGCGAGGTCATGCAGCTTCCGCCGACGGATGAGTTGGTGCTGATCTCCGGCCTTGCGCCGATCCGCGCCAAAAAGCTCAGATATTACGAGGACGAGAACTTCACCGGGCGGGTGCTGCCCGCGCCGGCGCTGGCGACAAGCGATTATGCTGACAAGCCTGAAACGCGACCAGATGATTGGGGCAAGCAAGTGCGCAAGGCTGACACGCGGCTTGCCGCCCAAGATGATGCAAAATCGACCTCCACTGACGAAGGCGGGATGCAGCAACAGCGCCATCCGGGGCTGGGCGAGGAAATTGTTAAAACCGCCGAACCCGAGCAGGGCGAATTGCCGAACCTCCTGGATGACGATCCCGACAACGCCGCCGACAAGAAGATGATAGAGCGCGCCGCGACACCCGCGCGCGCCTATGGCGTGAATGAAGGCATGGGGCCGGACAGGGATCTGCTGGACGGGTTTTGAGTAAGAGCGGCGAAATCGGAGTGGCTGAAATCACCTCGCGACCCATTCCGGCTGTTGGCGAAGGGTGCCACGAACAGCTCGATTGAGCCCTTCTGAGACATATGTCGTGGTGCGCCCGATTCGAAGTTTAGGCGGGAAGTGGACGTTCGCAGAATGACTGGGTTGAATGCAAAACGACGACAAAAAAGCCCGGTTCGCGATCAGTTCATAGCTTCTTGAGCTTCTCGATCTCGCGAAGCGCGGCACGTTCAAACCGCTTAATTTGCTGAGAGATTTTTTCGTCTTCACCAAATGCGGCAGCGCTGCGCCGTCCATAGGACGAAAAATTTCGAACGATCCGAACACCCTCGTCGTCGCGCACCTTCAGATGGGTGAAGCGGCGATACAGACGCTTGGTGTGTGCCTTGGTCGACTTTCCGGAAGCGATGTTGCGCTCCGCGATCTTGCGGGTCCAGCGCATCGCCCTTCGCATCTTCCGCCATTGGCGAGCAAGGGAGCTTTCCCGAATGGCAGGTCCCGCTTCGTGAAGCGCGAAGCCGAGGTATTGCGCAGCCTTCCCGGCCATGGCCCCGCCTGTGCCTGTAAACTCGGTCCTTTCAGTCTTGTGCGGCGAAATCTCCAGCTTCTCCGCTTTGATGAGGTCCACGATCTTGGCCCCGGCCGCTGTCGCGCGAGCAGGTTCGCAGATCACCAAAATGTCGTCCGAATACCGGCGATACAGCGCGCCGATGCTGTTGCAGTAGGCGCGTGCAGCAGCGTCGAAATCAATCATGTATAGGTTTGACGCCGCCGCGCTGATGGGGGTGCCCTGAGGGATGCCACGCCGATGCCCCATTCCCAGTTCCGGGTTCGGGTGGAACTTGATGCCGTTGGCTTTCAATTCCTCGACACTGGCGATCCGGTCCCGGCTTTTCTCCTTCAGCCGAGCGGAGAACGTGGGGTTCGCCTTCAGTTCTTCCATATCGACGTAGTGGAAAGCTGTAATCGCGCGAAACACGCGCATCCAATGCTCAGGGAGCGACGTCACGCCAAGCACCGCCTTCATGCGGCGCTTCAGAAGCGTGTGGTCAAGATTGTCGAAGAAGCTGCTGACGTCGAACGCCAGTATCGTTACGGGGGCATGGCTCTTTGCGAAGGCAAGCACTTCAGCCGAGAAATCGTAGTTGCCGCGTCCAAGGGCACGATAGGCCAGAACGCTATCGGACAGACCAGCAGCGTCGTAGTGGGCGTCTAGCAATTTATTCATCTCGCTGGCGTAGAAAGAAAGTATGCAGGTATCCCGATGCGATGCATATTTGATCGGGCGGTCCTTTGTGGTGATCGTCCGCATCCCGGTCTTCGGGCGCTTCTTGTAGCGCTTCTCGGACTTCGTGTAGTGCAGCAGAGGGAGGAAAGAGTGCTGAAGCACGAAGTTTGGGTCCATCACCTTGCTGGCGAACTTCTCGCCCACGGGCAGATCGAAATGGCGGTAGCCTCTGGACTTAAACCAATCGAACGACATTAACCCTCCTTGTCGCAGAGTTCGGGGGACTGGCCCTGACCCTGGGCTCCGGTTCTTAGGCCGGGCGTCCCCCGAACGCACGCCACCTTCTGCCGGCGTATACGTTCAGCGTCTCACTTCCGAACGCCTCGCAGACACGGGTCTCGAAACGCGAGGTGGTATAATGTAACCGTGGAGGTCCGAGCTATGCTCAGTGTCTCATTCAGTCTGGTACTGGTCGCGGCGATGCTGTTCGGCATCGTGCTGCCAGGTCACCATAAAGAGGTTGACAAGTTCAACGGCCAAACCCGTGGGCCAATTCTCGCGGGCAATCACCATTTAGTGAGCGCATTCCTGCTATTCAAGGTTGCGAGGGAATATTTCCAGAATAGGTGACAGCATACGAGAGGTGGGCTGTCTCCGGATCTTCTCTGCGCGAAGCATAAAGGTCCGCTATTTAGCCGTTCAGTAGAACTATGCCGAACGTCGATTCCCACCTAATTACGGGAATCGACGATCCGACGAATGACCATTGCTTTAGACTGTTGTCGCCACTGACACCCGGCGATCCATCGTAGCTGGCCCCGTATATCGGGCACGTTCAAGCCGCATCTCCCGCGCGTCGTCGCAGTTCGTCGTACATAAAGGATATAAGAGATTCCAGCGGCTTAGCCGATCCTTGTCCTGACTTTCCGTTTGTCAGGGTGAGGATGCATGAAGCCGCGCCACAATATTTACATCGATGAAGAAACGACCGCCGAATTGGAGGCGCTGGTGGCAAAGCCGGGCGCGTCCAAGTCTGCCATCGTTTCCGATGCCATCCGTCATTACATCTGCCATCGCGGCGCGCGTGAGATCGACGAGGCGCTGAAAATCCGTCTCGACCGGGTGACGCGCGACATGGGTCTCATTCGTCGCGACCTCGATGTGCTGACCGAGAGCCTCGCCTTTTTCGTCAAGCTTTACCTCACCTTCAACGCGCATACCCCCGTGCCTGATGCGTCGGCGCAGGCGGTGGCGCGCGACCGTTTCCAGAAATTCATCGAGCAGGTCGGCCGCCAGATCGCGGGCGGCAAACGTTCGCTTGGCACCAAGGAGGGTGAGGAGCGGTCCGGCGATAGCCGGATCGAAACGTCCGGTGGACGTTTCGAAGGGACGAACGCCCGGAGCCACGCGGAGGGCCAAGAATGAGCGACACATCTGAAGAGCGCCGCCGCGCCATGCTCAAAACCGCCATGGGGCCGGTGATCGCGCAGGCGCTGTCTGATCCCGCCGTCATCGAGGTGATGGTCAATCCCGATGGCAAGCTGTGGATCGACCGGCTCGGCGAAGGCCGCGGCAATATCGGCGTGCGCATCCATCCGTCCGAGACCGAACGGATCATTCGGCTGGTTGCAAGCCATGTGCGCGCCGAGGTGCATGCGGACAATCCCATCGTCAGTGCGGAACTGCCGTCTGGTGAACGGTTCGAGGGGCTGTTGCCGCCGGTAGCATTGGGGCCATGTTTTGCCATCCGCAAACCAGCGACCAAGATACTGACCATCGCTGATTATGTCCGCGACCGGATCATGGTGCCGATCCAGGCCGAGGCTTTGCGCAAGGCCGTTTGGGAGCGGAAGAACATTCTGGTTGCCGGTGGCACATCCAGCGGCAAGACGACGCTGACCAACGCGCTGCTTGCCGAAATCGCTGATTGCGATGAGCGTGTCATTCTCATCGAAGACACGCGCGAGCTGCAATGCGCGGCGACGGATTGCGTGGCGCTCAGAACCCGCGCGGGCGCGGTGTCGATGGGTGCCCTGGTGCGCTCGACCCTGCGCCTGCGGCCCGACCGCATCATCGTCGGGGAGGTGCGCGGCGCGGAAGCGCTCGACATGCTCAAAGCCTGGAATACCGGCCATCCCGGCGGCATCGCCACGGTGCACGCCAATTCCGCCCGCTCGGCGCTCTACCGCATTGAGCAGCTCGTGCAGGAAAGCGTCACCATCGTTCCGCGTCGCCTGATCGCTGATGCCATCGACATAGTGGTGTTCATCGCTGGGCGCGGCAGTGATCGCCGCATCGAGACCATCGCCGAAGTAACGGGTCTCGATGAGCATGGCGATTACGCCATCACAATCCTTTCACTCCCTCAGCTTCAGCAACTCTGAAAAGGACACCCCATGCGCAAGAAGCTTCGATTTCTTCTCTCTTCCGCCCTCGCGTTTGCGTTTACGGCCCCGGCCTATGCGGCGGGTTCCGGCATGCCGTGGGAAGAGCCGCTGCAACGCATATTGGAATCGGTGCAAGGCCCGGTCGCCAAGATCGTCGCGGTAATCATCATCATTCTCACCGGTCTGACGCTGGCCTTCGGCGAAAGCTCGGGCGGCTTTCGGCGGCTGATCCAGATCGTCTTCGGTCTCTCCATTGCCTTCGCCGCCAGTTCGTTCTTCCTCTCCTTCTTCTCTTTTGGCGGCGGGGCACTCCTCTGATGGCCGCGCAACGCTCCATTGAGGGATTTGAAGTCCCTGTCCATCGCTCGCTGACCGAGCCGATCTTGCTCGGCGGCGCGCCGCGTGCGGTCGCCATCCTCAATGGCACGCTCGCAGCCGCCATCGGCCTCGGCCTCCAGCAATGGATCGCCGGGCTGGTGATGTTTGTCGCCGGGCATACGCTCGCGGTGTTTGCCGCCAAGCGCGATCCGGATTTTCTGCCGGTGCTCGCGCGGCACCTTCGGCAAAAGGGGTGGTGGCGATGCTGAACATTGGTGAATATCGTAATCGCGCCGACCGGCTCGCCGATCTTCTGCCCTGGGCGGCGCTCATTGCGCCCGGCATCGTGCTCAATAAGGACGGCAGTTTCCAGCGGACATTCCGCTTTCGCGGTCCCGACCTCGAAAGCGCCACGGAAGCCGAACTGGTCGGTCTCTGCGCCCGTGCCAATAATGCGCTGAAGCGGCTTGGCTCCGGCTGGGCGCTGTTCTTCGACGCCGAGCGCCTGGAGGCGCAACATTATCCGTCATCGGAATTTCCGGACGCGGCTTCATGGCTCATCGATGAGGAACGCCGCGCCGCGTTCGAAGAGGGTCGTCAGGGCCAGCATTTCGAGAGCCGCTATCATCTCACTCTCCTATATATGCCGCCGCAGGACGCGCAGGCGCGCACCGAAAATGCCCTTCTGGAGCGCGACCGGGAGGGGGAAGGGACCGGCGGCGTTCGCAACTGGCGGCAGGAAATGACCCGCTTCCGGGACGAGACCGAGCGGGTGCTGGATCTGCTCAGCGGTTTCCTGCCCGAGATCCGCGCGCTCGATGACGCCGAAACCCTGACCTTCCTGCACGGTACGGTTTCCACGAAGCGCCATACCGTCGCCGTGCCGGAAGTACCCATCTATCTTGACGGTGTTCTGGTGGATACGCCGCTCACCGGCGGGCTGGAGCCGATGCTGGGTGAAAAGCATATCCGCACCCTGACCATCCTTGGTTTTCCCAACACCACCCGCCCCGGCATTCTCGACGCGCTCAACCATCAGGACTTCGCCTATCGCTGGGTGACGCGCTTCATCCCGCTCGACAAGACGGCGGCGACCAAGGTCTTGACCCGCCTGCGTCGGCAATGGTTCGCCAAGCGCAAGTCGATCACTGCTGTCCTGCGCGAGGTGCTGACCAATGAGGCGGCGCCATTGGTCGATAGCGATGCCGACAACAAGGCGCTCGATGCCGATGCGGCGCTTCAAGCCTTGGGCGGCGATCATGTTGGTTTTGGCTATCTCACCACCACCATAACGGTGTTCGATGAGGATGCCCAAGCCGCTGAAGATAAAGCCCGCGCTATAGAGCGGATCGTCAACGGATTGGGTTTCACCTGCATTCGCGAGAGTGTCAATGCCGTCGAAGCCTGGCTCGGTTCCTTGCCGGGGCACGTTTACGCCAATGTCCGCCAGCCGCTCATTCACACACTGAACCTTGCCCATCTGATGCCGCTGTCGGCGGTCTGGGCCGGGCCGGTGCGCAATACCCATCTCAATGCGCCACCTTTGTTTTATGCGGAGACCAGCGGTTCGACGCCGTTCCGGCTATCCACCCATGTCGGCGATGTCGGTCACATGCTGATCGTTGGCCCGACCGGCGCCGGCAAGTCGGTGCTGCTGTCACTGATTGCCATGCAGTTCCGGCGTTATGCAGGTAGCCAAGTCTATCTCTTTGACAAAGGCAATTCTGCCCGCGCCGCCGTGCTGGCCATGGGCGGCGAACATCATGCGCTGGGGGCAGATGGATCGCTGTCCTTCCAGCCTCTGCGCCATATCGACGATCCCGCGACACGAAGTTGGGCGGCGGAATGGATTGGCGCATTGCTCGCCCATGAGAAACTCACGGTCACGCCAGAAGTGAAGGAGGCCGTCTGGTCGGCGCTTACAAACCTTGCCAGCGCGCCAGCGGCGGAACGCACGCTCACCGGGCTCACGGTGCTGCTGCAATCCAACCCGATCAAGGCGGCGCTGCAACCCTATACGCTGGACGGGCCGTTCGGGCGTCTGCTCGACGCCGCGGATGACCGGCTGGCGCTCTCAAGCGTGCAGTGCTTCGAGACCGAGGAACTGATGCACCAGGCAGGCGTGGTCTTGCCGGTGCTGACCTATTTGTTCCATCGCCTCGAAGAGCGGTTCGACGGGCGGCCGACGCTGCTGATCCTCGATGAAGCCTGGGTCTTTCTCGATAATCCGCTTTTCGCCGCGCGCATCCGCGAATGGCTGAAGGTGCTGCGCAAGAAGAATGTCTCGGTGATCTTCGCCACCCAGTCGCTGGCCGACATCGTCGATAGCTCCATCGCCTCGGCGATCATCGAGAGCTGCCCGCAACGCATCTTTCTGCCCAATGACCGGGCGGTCGAACCGCAAGCGCGGGACGCCTATGAGCGCTTCGGTCTCAACGACCGACAGATCGAGCTGATCGCGCAGGCAACGCCCAAGCGCCATTATTACCTGCAATCACGGCGCGGCAACCGGCTGTTCGAACTTGGCCTCGGCCCCATCGCGCTGGCGCTCTGCGGCGCATCCGACACGGACGCACAAACTCTCATCGACGCCATCCTGGCCGAACACGGGACAGGCGATTTCGCCGCCCGGTTCCTCAAAGCACGCGGTCTCGATTGGGCCGCCGACCTCATCACGCAATTTCCTCGACACGGAGAACCATCATGAAACGCGCATCCCTTGCGGCGCTCGTCGCCGCTTCACTTTCCTTCTCCTTGGCCGTTCCTTTGGCCATCACCATGCCGCAGAGGGCTCATGCCGCTTGGCCGGTCTTCGATGCTACGAACTATACGCAGAATATGCTCACCGCCGCGCGCACATTGGAGCAGATCAACAATCAGATTCAGCAACTCCAGAACCAGGCGACCATGTTGCAGAACATGGCGAAGAACCTT
>JAJYAH010000737.1 GCA_021779635.1 Pseudomonadota bacterium
GAGCGGCTGGAAAGGGACCCGGGCATACGTGTTGTCATCTTCCGTGGTGCCGGGGGCCATTTTTGCGCGGGCGGCGACATCAAGGAGCGCCGCATTCAAACAGCGAGTGCGAACGCCGGCTCAGATTCTGCAATGGAACAGAATATGCAGGCGGGACGAATGTTCCTGCGGTTGAGCCGTCTGCCACAAACCACTGTGGCAGTGGTGCAGGGATATGCGCTGGGTGGCGGCTTCGGGTTGGCTTGTACTTTGGACATCACCCTCGTGATGGCTACCGCGCAACTTGCTCTCGCTGAAACTCGTATTGGAGTCGCGCCGGCGCAGATCGCCCCGCATGTTGTTCGTCGCGTGGGACTATCGAACGCACGCTACTTAGGTCTGACCGGACGCCGGATCGACGGCGCCGAAGCTGTTCGATTGGGAGTAGCTCATGAACTGGCGCATACGTCGGCGGAACTTGAAGCCAGGCTCTCCCAACTTCTGGCAGATATAGATTCCTGCGGGCCGATGGCATGTTCCACAACCAAGGCCATCATGAACCGAGTGGGAGATATGCCTCTCGATGCGCTGGTCGAATATGCCGGTTATCGTTTCGGGGAAATCAACCGCGGTCCGGAAGGTGTCGAAGGCCAGCAGGCGTTTCTTGAGAAGCGTAAGGCGATTTGGCCGACTTGCTAAAACCCTTCTGAACTGGCCACGTTTGATCCATCGGCAGCCTACAATTTTCGAGAGCCGCCGCGTAAATGGTTTCTCTTGAGCGACGCCTAGCACCGTATCTTGCCTGGTTACCTGAATTCGATGAATAGCGCTATCAAGCAAACTGAATTCGCAGAGGCTTAGAATCAAAAGTTTATGATTTGGTGATCACTAAGAAACGAGATCAACGCAGCGCGGCAGGCTTCAGGTTCCTCGATCTGCAGGAAATGCGTGGTTTCTGGGATGGCGATGTATTCGACTCCAAGCTCATCGTGAATGGCCGCACAAACTCGCGTGGCCGGACTCGTTTCAGGTATCGCTGGATCTCCGCAAATCAGAATGGCCGGGATGTTGAGATTGCGCATTCGCGGCCATAACGTAGCGTCGTTCTGAGCCCCGTAGATCCGGGCTTCCAGTTCGCGCGGACTGCGGAGCTCCCAGTTCCCGTCAGGAACAGGCCGCAGTGTGTGCTTGGCCAGCAACATCGCTCCCTCTGGGATCAGACGCGCGAAGGCTGGCCGTTTCGCCAATAGCCGAGCCATGTCTTCAGGCCGATCATAACTCGCGGGGCGCCGCAGCGATCTTGCGATAAGCTTGCTCCTGTCAATGATATGATCCTCCTGAAGAGGGTGGCCCTTTTTCGGAAAAATCGGCGGGTCGAACAACGCGAGCGCCGACCAACGTGAGTCGTATGCCAGAGTATGTTGCAGAGAGGCGATGGCCGAAAGCGAATGAAATACACCAACCGTCGGAGCTGGACCAAAAAAACTCTGAACCGCCTGAAATACTTCTTCAAAGTCTTCGACGATAACGTCCATCTGGTGGCGATCCGGCTCGTGGAGCGCATTTTCACCGTGATTGCGTATGTCAAAAACGACGACGTCGAACTGCCGTGTCAGTGGCACCCAAAATGGCGAGTAACAATTGATAGCCAACCCGTTGCCATGGCTTAGAGTCAGCCTGGCCCCGTCCGGGTTGCCATAACGTCGGAGACGAATTGTCGCGCCGTCTCGCATGGTTAGCGGCACCATCTCGGTGGGATCCGGAATATCAAATTCGGGAAAACTATCCAACACGGGAGAACTTTACTGACGGAACAGTGGTGTCCGTTCGCAGGATTCGGAAGTTCTTGACTGCATGGCCAGCGATAGGCGACCTTACATGTCGGCATCGCAGGGTTCGCTGCCCAGCGGCACTCAAATTTAACCGATTACCAATCGGCGTTTCAGGGCCTTTAGCGCCTTGCGGCACGCTCATGTAAAGATGCGATGCTTTCTGCGTAGTCGCGAATGGTCACAGAACGCAAAATCCACAAGTGCGCGGATAGTTCGTCACTTTCTATATCTGACGCCGCCATCACTTCGTCGGCAATTATGCTCAAGCGGCTCGACAGATCCATTAGATGGTCTGCATTGGACATACGCGTTTCCTTTCTTCGCTGGTCCTGCATTATGCACTCGTCACAAATGCGCTGAACGTCGGTCAACTCTCTCCCCACCGTTTTGGCGATGCGACATCTATTTCAACCATTCCGCCCACAACCCGCACCGGATAACGAACAAGATTGCGCTCGACCATCGGCACGCGCGTGATGTGCATGCCGGTGCTTATTTCGAACTCCCAGAGATGTTTTTGACAGACAATCACATCCCCCTCGATCTCGGCGCTGCTCAGAGAGTGCCTCTGATGAGGACATTCATGGTGATAGGCGAAAATCTCGCCCGCTTCCTTGAGCAAGATTAACCCCAAGTCATTAACGGACGCCTTCGTAATCTTGTCGTCGTGTACATCCTGTTCCACGGCTACCTTTTTCCAAACAGCCAATGTCTTCACCCCTGACTTATTCTATCTGCCAGTGAAATTGGCGGAGCGCTTTTCGACGAACGCCTGCGCGCCTTCTTTATGATCTTGGGTGCGCTTGAGCACGCTTTGGCCGAGGCGTTCAAAATTGCGGCCGGTATTCAAGTCGACATCCAGGCAGCTGTTGATTACCAGCTTTGCGAGGCCGGTTGCCTGTGGCGCCTTACTGGCGAGCTCGCGTGCAAATTCCATTGCGCGTGGCATCAGTTCTGCGACGGGAACCACTTCTTCAACGAGGCCCAGCGCGAGCGATTCGCTTGCCGTCACGATCTTGCCTGTCATCACGAGACGCTTCGCACGCGCAGGCCCAATTAGTTTGACAAGTCGCGAACAGCCGCCAGATCCTGGGATTAGGCCAACCTTGTTTTCCGGGAATCCCATTTTTGCGGCATCCGCTGCAATTCGGAAGTCGCACGACAGCGCCAGTTCAAGGCCGCCACCTGCAGCGACGCCGTTGATAGCCGCGATCACCGGAATCTCCATCGCTTCGATTTCGTCGAAGATATTGTGGAAAGTCCGAACGACACGACGAAAGCCGCGCGTGCTGATTGCGGCGAGGTCTTCCATGCCTCGAACATCTTCGCCAGCGGAGAAGGCCCTGCCGGTGCCCGTGATGACCAGCACGCGCAGCTCGTCATCGGCGGCCAGCTCATCGACTGCCGACCGCATTTCCGCGCGCATCTTGGCGTTCCAAGAATTGAGACCGTCCGGCCGATTGAGCGTCATGACCGCGACGGTATCGTGCCGCTCAATCCGGATAAATTCGTATGCTGACATTTAATTTCCTGTCCGAGTTTCAAGATCGGGTATCAATTCGTCGATTTCACCCATATTCCACAGGGCCCAGTGAAGGTTCATGTCGGCTTCGCGCAAGGTGATTTCCAGTTGCGGAATTCCGCAGTCTACAACCGCTTCGGCGACGAGCTTGCGAGCTTGTTTCAAGCGCTCGACGCGCTGATCCATGGTCATGTCGGTCGGCTCCTATGCCCTGTCTAGTTCGCGACGAAAATCGTTTGGGCGCTTGTCGAAAATGCGCTTGGTCTTGAGATCGTAGCGAGGCATGGTTTCTGGCTTCACCGCCTTAACTTCCAGGCGCACGTGCAGCGCCTTTTGAATCCTTTCCTCAATTTCAGCTTCCAAGAAGGGCCAGCGGTCGATGGGTACGTCTTTTTCAGGTTCAAACACGACATCCATGACGTCGTTGCCCTTCTCCTGCCGCAGCACCAGCTCGTAGTGAAAACTCACACCTGGCGTTTCACCCAGCAGGTTCTCGATGGCGGTCGGATAGACATTCGTGCCTCGAACGGTCACCATGAAATCGGAGCGCCCGAGCACCGAGCCCTGGAACTTCGTCCACGTTCTTCCGCACCCGCAAGACTTTCGCGGCCTTACCAAATCATGGGTCCGGTAGTTGAGGAACGGCTGTGAGTTG
>JAJYAH010000060.1 GCA_021779635.1 Pseudomonadota bacterium
AATCGCCGCGGGCACCTTCGATCCGCATAGTCCGCAAGGCGGCGACACCGACGTTCCCGGTTTCAGCAAACGGGTCGGCGAGCGCGGCTGGATCGGCATGACCTGGCCGAAGAAATATGGCGGCCATGAGCGCAGCTTTCTCGAACGTTATGTGGTCACCGAGGAAATGCGCGTCGCCAATGCGCCGACGCGGCGGTTTTTTGTGGCCGACCGCCAGAGCGGCCCGGTGCTGCTGAAGTATGCGCCCGAGCACATCAAGATGGACATCCTGCCGCGCATCTGCCGCGGCGAGGTTTGCTTCTCGATCGGCATGAGCGAGCCCAATTCCGGCTCGGACCTGTTCGCCGCCAAGACCAAGGCGACGAAAACCGACGGCGGCTGGCTGATCAACGGCACCAAGATCTGGACCTCGGCCGCGCAGGTCGCCAATTACATGCTGGCGATCTTCCGCACCTCGCCGCCGACCAAGGAAAACCGCCGGCACGGCCTGACGCAATTTCTCGTCGACATGAAAACACCTGGCATCAAGGTCAACCCGATCGCGCAACTGACCGGCAAGGCCGAATTCAACGAGGTGGTGTTCCAGGACGCCTTCGTGCCGGACGATCACATGCTCGGCGAAATCGACGGCGCCTGGAAGCAGGCCACCAGCGAGCTCGCCTATGAGCGCAGCGGGCCGGAGCGCTTTCTGGAGACCTATTACGTGCTGACCGAACTGGTTCGCGCGCTCGGCGAAGAGCCTGACAATCGCGGCGCCGAAGGGGTCGGGCGGCTGGTCGCGCAGCTGCACACCATGCGCCGCATGTCGGTGTCGGTCGCGGGCATGCTGCATGCCGGCAAGGAGCCGGTGGTCGAGGCCTCCATCGTCAAGGATATCGGCACGATCTGGGAACAACAATTGCCGCAGCGGGTGCGCGATCTGGCGGCTTTCGTCGAGCCGGATGCCAGCAATCACGAAATTCTCGACACGGTATTGCCGTTCGCCATGAAGGTCGCGCCCAAGCTCACCATTCAGGGCGGCACCACCGAGGTGCTGCGCGGCATCATCGCGCGCGGGCTCGGACTGCGGTAGAGCGCGCGCTCGATCTCCCCTGTTCGCAGAGGGAGCGTGGCTTGATCGCTGCAAATGTTTCGACGCCACTCTGATTCACAACAATACCGGAGACCACATCATGAAAAAATTCACGGATATCGGCGTCGAGAAGGCCGGCCATGTCACCATGATCGAGATCCAGCGGCCGCCGCTGAATTTTTTCGATGTCTCGCTGATCAACCAGATCGCCGATGCGCTGACCGACATCGACAACGATCCGGAGGCCCGCGCGGTGGTGCTCGCCGCGCAAGGCAGGGCCTTCTGCGCCGGCGCCAATTTCGGCGATCCGGCGCGGCAGGAGGCCGAGGCCAGGGAAAAAACCGACCCGGTCTCGCATCTTCCGATCAACCACCTTTATGTCCAGGCGGTGCGGATTTTCCGCAACAAGAAGCCGATCGTCGCCGCGGTCCATGGTGCCGCGATCGGCGGCGGGTTGGGGCTTGCGGTGGCGGCGGATTTCCGCGTCACCTGCCCCGAGGCGCGCTTCGCCGCCAATTTCACCAAGCTTGGATTTCATCCCGGCTTCGGGCTGACGACGACGCTTCCCGAACTGGTCGGCAGGAACAATGCCGAACTGATTTTCTATACCAGCCGCCGCATCACCGGTGAGGATGCGACCCGAATGGGCCTCGCCAATGTATGCGTGCCGCAAGATCAGGTGCGCGCCGCCGCCATGAAGCTCGCCTCCGAGATCGCCGAATGTTCGCCGCTCGGCCTGCTCTCGACCCGCGCCACCATGCGCGCGGGCCTCGCCGAGCGAGTGATGGCCGCCACCAACCACGAACTCGCCGAACAGAACAGGCTGCGTTCGACCGAGGATTTCAAGGAAGGCATCAAGGCCACCGAGGAGCGCCGCGTCGCCAATTTCAAGGGGCGGTGAGGCTTTCAATCTATGCATGCCGGGACGACGGCTGCGAACTTATTCTTTCTTCGGCACCACCAGCGCGTCGACGATGGTGGCGCCCTCGCCTTCGGCGTGAACCAGCACCGGGTTGATTTCGATTTCCGAAATCTGCGCGCTGTATCGCGCGGCAAGCAGCGATAGTTGCGAGATCAATTGCGACAGTGCCGGAATATCGGCTTTCGCGGCCCCGCGGAATCCGCTCAGCAGCGGCGCCGCCTTGAGTTCGGCGAGCATGGCGGTGGCCTCCGCCGCGCTCACCGGCGCGGGCCGGTAGACCACGTCCCTGAACAACTCCGTCGTGACGCCGCCGAGGCCGACCATGACCATCGGACCGAATGTCGCATCCCGGATGGTGCCGACGATGATTTCGACGCCCTTTTTCGCCATCGGACCGACCAGAACGCCCTGGATGGCGGCGCTGGGCCGATGACGATGCGCGTTGTGCAGCAGCATCTGGTAGGCCGCGAACGCCTCGCCCTTGGACGCAATATTGACGGGCACGCCGCCGACTTCGCTCTTGTGCGGGATGTCGCGCGACTGGATCTTCATGACCAGCGGAAAGCCCACGCGGGCGATCGCGGCATCGAGCGCCGTTTTCTCCGTCACCAGCACTTCGTCGGGCAGCGCGATGCCGGCATCGCGCAACAGCGATTTGCTGTCGCTTTCCGAAAGGGTTGCGGATTTGAGGTAGGCGGAGACGTCGCGTGGCGCCGACGCCGGGGCTTCGGCCGGCGGCGCCAGCCTGAATTTGGCGCGCTGAACCATCTGGCGCATGGCCACGCCGACATGCGTCAACCCCGACAGCACCACGATGCCGGATGCCGCGAGCTCGACCCGCGCGAACTGGGATGGCAGCGTATAGGAGTAGAACACGATCGGCTTGTTCTGCGCCGCTATCACCGGCTTCAGTTCCGACTGCTTGAACGGCATCCGGGTGTCGCTGGACAGCGACAGCACCACCAGAACCGCATCGACTTCGTCGGAAGCGCTGAGCAAATCGATGCTCTTCTGCAACCCGCCGCTGTGCACGCCTTGCGCGGTGACATCGATCGGATTGCGCGCCGAGCCATAGGACGGAATCAAGGCGCGGATTTCGGCTTGAATTGACTCCGACAGTTCCGGCACCTGCAAGCCTTGCATCGAGACGGTGTCCGCGCCCCAGATGCCGGCGCCTCCCGACACGGTGAGAACGCCGACGCGATCGCCTTTCGGCATCGGGTTGGTGGTCAGCACCGCGGCAATGGTGACGGCTTCATCAAGATCGTTGGAAACGATGAAGCCGTATTTGGCGAACACCGCATCATAGGCCGCGGACCAGCCGGCCATGCTCGCGGTATGCGACGCTGCTGCCCGCTCGCCCGCGCCCGAACGGCCGACCTTGGTGACAATGACGGGTTTGCCGGCCTCGGCGGCACGCCGGGCGGCGGCGAGAAACTTTCCGACATCGCGAATGCCTTCGATGAACAGCAGGATCACATCGGTCGAGGAATCCTGCACCATGTAGTCGAGGAACTCGCCGGCGCCGAGATCGGATTCGTTGCCGGCGCTGACGACGTAACTGAGCGCGATGCCGAGCGCCCTGGCGCGGTGATAGATCGCAAAGCCGATGCCGCCGCTCTGGGCGACGATGCCGATCCGCCGTGTGGTGGCGATCAGCCGTGGCGCATCCGGCTTGACATCGACGGTCGGGCTGAAGGTGGCGGCGACGCGCTGGGCCTCGCTGTAGAACCCTTCCGCATTGGGCCCGGAAATCCGCATGCCGGTCTTGCTGGCGAGATCGGCGATCGCGTCCTGCATGGCGGCGCTGTCGCCGCCCTCCTCGGCGAATCCCGACGAGATGATCACCGCGTTCCTGACGCCGACGGCGGCGCATTCCCTGAGCGCGCCGAGAACCGCGCGCGCCGGAATGATGACGATGGCAAGATCGATCGGCTGCCCGACCGCCGCAATCGATGGATAACACCTCAGCCCGTCGATATCGCCGTAATTTGGATTGATCGGATAGAGTTTGCCTGGAAATTCGTTCTTGCGCAGCATCGACAATAGCCGGCCCGGGATTTTCTCGGAATCGCGCGAGGCGCCGATCAGGGCGATGCTCTCCGGCGAGAAGAATGTATCGAGCGGGTGCGGCATTCGAATGGCCCGGTTATTATCGGCTGACTTTCGAAATCGTCATTGCGAGCGTAGCGAAGCAATCCATCTTGCGACGTATCGAACGTAAAGAAGGAGTGGATTGCTTCGTCGCTTCGCTCCTCGCAATGACGGCGGAAGGTTCACGCCGCGACACGAAACGTGACGCCGCCGATCACAAAACCATCGCCTGACACCTCGTATCCCCTTGCCTTCGCGGCATTGCGGACGGCGGCGATATCGCCGACGCGAAACGTCAGGCCGCTCATGATTTCGCTGGCGCCGTTGACGAAGCGGAAGCTGCAATTGGGAAGCTTCAGTTCGGGCTCGCCGCTTTGACTTCTGGAGACAGGAATCCCGATGATCCGTCCCCAATGTTCGGCCAACCCTTGCGGATCGGGGCCCTGCATTTCCACGCCGATCAAGGCTTGCGTCACGTCCCTGGCGATCGATTTCTGCCAGTCCGGCCCCGCCGGCGGATAGGGGCCGAGAATATCGTCGCTGCCTTCGGTGTGATTGAATTCGATGAACGCCGCGCGGCAATCGCGCGGATGCAGTTGCACGCCATGATAGGGCGCGTGATCGATGACGTTGGCGACGCGGACGCCGATTTTTTCGGCATGCCGTCCGCGTTCGTCGGGGTCGTCGCAGCAGAAGATCGCCATATAGCCGCCACGGCCGCCGGTCTTGTCGAGAAAGCGCCCTGCCGCGGTGCCCGGCTGAAACGGCGCCACCACTTCCAGCAGGATGGTGTCGACCGGCAGCAGTGCGTTCTCCAGGCCATATTTGGCGACATTGCCGTCGCGATAGCAGACATGGAGCCCCATGATGCCCGCGATGTCGCTGATCACCGGCTCGAGATGCGGCGCCACCAGGCAGATTTGCCGCAGCCTGATATAGCCGGTCGTCTTGCTGACTTCGGCCATCTCAATGACCCTGGAAGGCGGGTTTACGTTTTTCGACGAACGCTTTCGCGGCTTCCTTGTGGTCGGCGGTCTCGCCTGAACGCGAGTGATGCATCGCCTCGGCGTCGAAACAGGCCTCCAGCGACAGGTGCTCGGCGTTGTTGATGTTCCGCTTGATGTAGCCCAGCGTCACCGAGGGGCCTTGCGCCAGCGACATCGCCAGCTCGTGGGCCGCGGCCTCGACCTCGGCGTCGGGCACGACGCGGGTCACGATGCCGAGCGCGAGCGCTTCCTGCGCCGTCAGCACCGGCGATGTCAGATAAAGCTCGCGCGCCCTGGCGCTGCCGAGCAAATGGGTCAGGAAATAGGTGCCGCCGTAATCGCCAGAGAGGCCGACCTTGGCGAACGCGGTGGTGATCTTGGCGGAGGCGCCGGCGACGCGGAGATCGCAGGCCAGCGCGATCGAAAGGCCCGCGCCGGCCGCCGCGCCATCCACCTGCGCCACCACCGGCTTCGGCATATCGTGGAGAATGCGCGAGACCTCCATGCCGCGCCGAAGATTGGCCAGTTTGGCTTCGAACGGCAACGGCGCCCGCCCCTCCGCCATCGATTTCACATCGCCGCCGACACAGAAGGTGCCGCCGGCGCCTTTCAGCAGAACGGCGCGGACCTCGTGATCTTCAGCCGCGCGCCGCGCCGCTTCGACCAGACCCAGCGTCATGTCGGCATTGAGCGCGTTGCGCCGATCGGGACGGTTCATGGTGATGGTGAGCAGCCCGGCATCGAGCTTCTGAAGGACCATTTCATTTGCGCTCATGGATTTTTGCTTTCGTTCGCTGTTATTGGTTGTCGTTTCAGAACCGTCATTGCGAGCGAGGCGAAGCAACCCAGAGGGCGTCTGGGGAGGATGGATTGCTTCGTCGCGATGCTCCCCGCAATGACGGGAGGCGGTCAGTCGTCCCTTATTTCTTCACCAGCGGGCAGCGCGACAGTTCGAGCGACTGGAACGCCTCGTCGCCGGGGACCGTCGCCAGCAGCTTGTAGTCGTCCCAGCGGCCCCTGGATTCCGAGGGTTTCTTGACCTCGAACAGATACATGTCGTGCACCATGCGGCCGTCTTCACGAATCCTGCCGTTCTTGGCGAACATGTCGTTGATCGGGGTGTCCTTCATGATCTTCATGACGGCGGCCGAGTCGGTGGTCCCGGCGGCCTTCACCGCCTGGAGATAATGCATGATCGACGAATAGACGCCGGCCTGCGCCGAGGTCGGCGGCCGCTTCACGCGGGCCATGAAGCGCTTGGAGAACGCGCGGGTGTCGTCATTGAGGTCCCAATAGAACGCTTCCGCGAGCAACAGGCCCTGCGAGGTCTCAAGACCGACACTGTCGATATCGGTGACGAATGCCAGCAGCGGCGACAGCTTCTGGCCGCCCTTCATCAATCCGAACTCGGCCGCCTGCTTGATCGCATTGATGGTGTCGCCGCCGGCATTGGCGAGCCCGATCACCTTGGCCTTCGAGGCCTGCGCCTGCAGCAGATATGACGAGAAATCCGAGGTGTTGAGCGGGTGCCTGACGCTGCCCAGCACCTTGCCGCCGGACTTCACCACGACATTGGTAGTGTCCTTTTCCAGGTCCTGTCCGAAGGCGTAGTCGGCGGTCAGGAAGAACCAGGTATCCAGTCCGCTTTTCACCGCAGCGAGACCTGTCACGTTGGCCTGCGCGAAGGTATCGAACACGTAATGCACGGTGTAGGGACCGCAGGCCTCGTTGCTCAGGCGGATCGATCCGGGGCCGTTGAACATGATGATCTTGTTGCGCGCCTTTGCGATCTCGCCGGCCGCCAGCGCGGTCGCCGACGCCGCCACGTGGAAGAGCATCTCGACGCCCTGATTGTCGAACATGTCGCGGGCGATGTTGGCGGAAAGATCGGCCTTGTTGAGATGATCCGCCACGACGATCTCGATCTTGCGGCCAAGCACTTCGCCGCCAAAATCCTCCGCCGCCATTTTTGCGGCCATCTCGCTGCCGGGTCCGGTGATGTCGGCGTAGAGGCCGGACATGTCGAGAATGCCACCGAGTTTCAGCGGAGGCTTGCTTTGCGCCAGAGCTCCGGTGGCCATGGCCGCCGTGGCGACGATGGCCAGCGATAAACCGAGAACGCTGGAAAGAATTCGTTTCATGGAAGCTCCCTGGCAATGGGCCGCATTGGCTTGCGACCTCAATTCTGTTCGCGCAATCATGCCGCAAGCGTTGCGCAGCGGCAAGCCGCGGCAAAGCCATGCCAATTCGCGTTTTTCCGTTAAGCGGAATGAACGGTTCATGAGAACATGGTGTCATGCTGTCGTCGGCGATCATGATTGAGCTTCCGTACAAACGTCGCGTGTCAATCTCGCTCTGCGGCCTCGCGCTTGCTGTTGCTGCCGCCGGTCCGGCGATCGCGGCCGGATGCGCCTTCGAGGCGCAGGGTGAGGGCCGCGTCGCCGCGGTGATCGATGCCCGCACCTTTCGGCTGCAGGATGGCCGCGAGGTCCGCCTCGCCGGTATCGAGCCGGTCTATTCTGAAAAGCCCGCAGCCGAACATGCGGACCGCACGTCGGCACTGGCGGCGATCGTGACCGGCCATGAGGTCACGTTGGCTGGAGAGGACGACACTCCCGACCGATACGGCCGTCAGCCTGCCTTCGTGTTTCTGGATCACTCCGACACGTTGGTGCAGAGCCTGCTGCTGGCGCAGGGCGACGCGCTGGTTTCGGACACCGTGACCAACAGGGACTGCGCCTCGGTTCTCACGGCGGCCGAGGCGACCGCCCGTCAGGCAAAACGGGGAACGTGGGCCGATTCGGCGGTCATAAAAAACGCGGAAAGTCCGGACGATATTTTGGCCGGGATAGGGCGGTTTATCGTCGTCGAGGGCAAGGTTCTGTCGGTGCGGCAGGCAGGGGCAACGACTTACCTGAATTTCGGGCGGAACTGGACACGGGGCTTTGCTGTGACTATTTCAAGGCGCATGATGCCGGCGTTCGAGGCCGCCGGAATTGTGCCTAAGTCTCTTGAAAATCGAAGGATTCGGGTCCGCGGGTGGGTCGAGGCGCACGGCGGCCCGCGGATCGAGGCGCTCCGGGTGGGGCAGATTGAGTTGCTTGGCGAGAATTAGTTCGCGGGCAAATACGAGGCTGAAGTGGCAGAGTGCGCGGGACGGCGCGAAACCTGGATCAGCCGCCGCCTTTGGGCTGCGGCGGTTTTGTTGTGCGCCGCGTTTGCGCTGGGCGCCTGCGGCGACCTCGGGCGGTTTCAGACCGCGTCCCCGACGCCAAGCCCCCCGACCACCAGCAAGCCGGCGCGGACGGTCGCACAAAGCCCGTCCGCCGAGCGCGAGCATGAGCGAATTCTGTCCTCCTATGGCGGCGCCTATGACGATCCGGCGCTGGAAGCCCTGATCGGCAAAACGGTCGATCGGCTGGTCGCCGCATCCGAACGTCCCGATCAGGCCTACAAGGTGACGATCCTCAATTCGGGAGCCGTCAATGCGTTCGCGCTGCCGACCGGCCAGCTCTACGTGACGCGCGGCCTGATCGCGCTGGCGTGCGACACCTCGGAATTGTCCTCGGTGCTGAGCCACGAGATGGCGCATGTGCTGGCCAAACACGCATCGATCCGCGAAGACCAGGCGCGCCAGGCCGCCGTCGTGACCCGCGTCGTTACCGACATGGGCAGCGATCCCGATCTGACCGCCCTTGCGCTTGCCAAGACCAAGCTGACGATGGCGAGCTTTTCCCGCTCCCAGGAGTTCGAGGCCGACAGTATCGGCGTCGGCATTTCCGCCCGCGCTCATTTCGATCCCTATGGCGCCTCGCGCTTCCTGACCGCGATGGAACGCAATGCCGAGCTGAAAGCAGGAAAGACCTCGGTCGATCCGCGCGCGCAGGACTTCCTGTCGTCGCATCCGGCAACGCCGGAGCGGGTGCAGAGCGCGCAAGCAAGTGCCCGGCAATACACCTCGCCGGAGGGAGGCGAACGCGATCGCGAAACCTATCTCGCGGCCATCGACAACATCGTCTACGGGGAGGATCCAAGCGAAGGGTTCGTTCGCGGCCGGCGTTTCCTGCATCCCAAGCTCGGCTTCACCTTTACCGCGCCAGAAAACTTCACCCTGGACAACACCGCACAGGCCGTGATCGGCGTACGCGAGGGCGGCAGCCAGGCGATGCGCTTTGACGTCGTGCGGGTGCCGTCGGAACAGACGCTCGGCGACTATCTCAATTCCGGCTGGATGGAAAATGTCGACAAGGCCTCGACCGAGGATCTGACGATCAATGGCTTCCCCGCAGCATCGGCAACCGCGCATGGCGATCAGTGGCAATTCAAGGTCTACGCGCTACGTTTCGGCAGCGACGTCTACCGCTTTATTTTCGCCTCCAGGCAGAAAACCACCGAGAGCGACCGTAACGCGCGCGAAACGGTGAATTCCTTTAGGCGATTGACGCTCGAGGAGATCCAGGCCGCCCGGCCGCTGCGCATCAAGATCATCACCGTGCAGCCCGGCGATACCGTGGAATCGCTGTCCCATCGCATGGCAGGCGTTGACCGCCCGGCGGATCGCTTCCGCGTCCTCAACGGCCTCGATGCCCATGCGCAGGTCAAGGCGCGGGATCGGGTGAAGATCGTGGTGGATTGACGCGCCATCGTCGTCCCAAACAAAGAGCCCGGTCTTGCGACCGGGCTCTCGATTATCTCGAACTTGTGAGGCTGCTTACGCCGCTTCATCCGCGACGGCGGCATCGTCGCCATCGGCGTCTGAATCGCCATCGGCTTCGCCGTCCACCTCGACTTCGGCCTCGGCCTTGGCACCACGGCGTGGGCTCTTGGCGAGTTGGCCTTCGATTTCCTTCACCGCCTCGGTCTCCGTCACATGCTGCACGACGGCGATCTCACGCGACAGGCGATCGAGGGCTGCTTCGTACAGCTGACGCTCGCTGTAGGACTGTTCGGGCTGCGATTCCGAACGATAAAGATCGCGCACCACTTCGGCGATCGCGACGATATCTCCGGAATTGATCTTGGCTTCATATTCCTGCGCCCGCCTCGACCACATCGTGCGCTTGACGCGCGCGCGCCCTTTGAGGGTTTCCAGCGCGCGCTTGACCAGCGCCGGTTCGGACAGCTTGCGCATGCCTACATTGGCGACCTTGGCGGTCGGCACCCGCAGCGTCATCTTGTCTTTCATGAAATTGATCACGAACAGTTCAAGCTTGGCGCCGGCAATCTCCTGGTCTTCGATCGCCAGGATCTGGCCAACACCGTGCGCGGGATAAACCACGAACTCGTGGGTCTTGAAGCCCTGGCGCTGGGTCAAAACCTTTTTCGGTTCCTCGACGCGAGGCGCAACGGCCACGGGTTTTGCGGCAGGCTTGCCGGCGGCGACGGGCTTGACCGCAGGCTTGGTCGAAACAGCCTTCGGGGCAATCTTGGAAGCAACCTTCGAAGCAGTGGCCTTCGAACCGGTCGCTTTCGCGGCAGTTTTTGCAGTCTTGTTTGGCATTGCGCTTCTTTTGTTTTTTGAGGATTTTGCAACCGCGGCCTTGGTGGCCTTCCGGTCATCCCTCACGGACACACGGGCGCGGCTTTTGGTTGCACCGCGGCTGGCCGCAGCGACTTTTTTAGAGACCTTGGAAACACTCTTTTTACGCGTTTTCTGTGACACAGCCTGCGCGCGGAACTGCCACGCCCCTGTTCGATGTTTTTCACGGGAACCCGTGGGGCCAAAAATACGCATGGCTGGGTTCGGCTTGTAATGTGCCCAATATAGCACATTTTCCGCAAAAATCAATGATTTAGGGGCCGTGTTGAGGCTCCGCGAGGCCATTCGGCCCGATGACCGGGGTTAGGGTTAAGCCACCCGGCAAAATTACGGACCGGTTGCCAGCTGCTCGCGGCCGCCGCTTGCATCGAATCAGTCGCCGGTCCCGGGCGCAGGAGAAAAATATTTCTCGAACTTGCCTTTCATACCCTCGAAATCCTTGGCATCGGCCGGCGATTCCTTCTTCTGGGTAATATTCGGCCAGCTCTTGGCGTATTCGGTGTTCACCTCAAGCCATTTTTCCAACCCGGGCTCGGTGTCGGGCTTGATGGCATCGGCCGGACATTCGGGTTCGCACACGCCGCAGTCGATGCACTCGTCCGGATGGATCACCAGCATGTTGTCGCCCTCGTAGAAGCAGTCCACCGGGCAGACTTCAACGCAATCGGTATATTTGCATTTAATGCAGGCTTCAGTGACGACGTAAGTCATCCAATGCTCCGAAACGGGTCAATTTTGAGTGGTTTGCGTAGCGCAGGAACTCGACAGCCGCAAGCCAAGCACTGCACCCCAAGTCCTGTTTTGAGGCCGTTCTATGCTGGCTGAATTCGCTTGAACACAGATAGTTACTCCCGGCTGCCCTGCAAATCCTCGTAGAGCACGCGCACGGCGGACGCATCGCCCCGCCGTTCCGCAAAGCCGATCACCTTGAGCACGCGCACGCTGCGGTCGAGCCCGACCGTCACCACGTCGCCGGCCTTCACGGCATGGCCCGGCGCCTTCTCGCGTACGCCATTGATACGGACATGGCCGGCCTCGACCAGCGCGACCGCGCTGGTGCGGGCCTTCACGACCCGCGCATGCCACAGCCACTTATCGACACGCTGGCGCTCCAAGCAGCACCCATTCGAGAACCGACGCTAGTCTAGCGCTGATCCTTGCGGGCGGTGAGCTGTTCTTTGAGAGCAGCCAGTTTGGCAAACGGCGAATTGGGGTCGATCGGGCGTTCGCGCTCGCGCTCGCGCGGCGGCGCGCTGGTTGCGAACTGCCGGTGCGACGGCCCGCCCTCGGAGCGTTTGTCGCCACGTCCGCCTTTTTCTCGTCCGCCCTTCTCGCGCCCACCGCCAAATTTGCCTTTGTCCCTGTCCTGATGCCTGTCCTTGCCCTGAAAACGCTCGCGCGGCGGACGGCCCTTGTCCTCGCGTGATTCGCGAGCCGGTGCGCCGTCCGTTGCTGCAACGGCTTCGACCGGCGCATCGGTGCGGGGCTTACGGAAGTCATTGTGGCGGTCGCGCCGTCCGCGCCCATGCCGCTCGCGCCTGGTGCCGTCAGCAGCCTCGGTTGCGGCGGCGGCAGCCGGCGCGCCCTCTTCGGGACGATCCCGGGGACGATCCTGATGGCGATGGCGGTGGCGATCTTGACGTGGCCGCCGATCATCCGGTCGGCCGCCGGGCCGCCACACTTCCACCATTTCCGGCGCCGCAGCCGCCGCAGGCGCGCCCGCATCATCCGCGGCTGCCGAATCGACAGTGGCAGCCGTCTCAATGGCTGTTTCGGGGGCAGCCTGTTGTTCCAGCGGCGCCTCCGCTGCTTGAACTTCAGACGAGGGAATTTCAACCGAAGCCGGCTGGTCGGCACCGGTCACCGGCAAGAACGCGATATCGGGCAGCAGCGCCGCTGACGGCGGAGATACCGCTTCCTCGGAAATTGGCGGAACATCGCTCGCCGCGGCGGCGACATCGCTGCTTTCAGCGGCCGCCACCGGCTCTGTGGGCGGCATCTCTGCGGGCGGGGTCTCTGCGACGACGGGCGCGTCCTCCATGACAGGTGGGGATGATGTGTCCGATGTTGTTTCCGATGCCGTTTCCGGCGCGGGTTCCGCCGGCCCCGATTCCGCGGCAACGGTCTCGACCACCGCCGGTTTCGGCGGCGGCGCCGGGCGGCGCTCCATGCGATAACCGAGCGCACGCAGGATCGAGGCGAAATCCTCGCCGGCCGAACCCGTCAGCGACGTCATCGCCTGCGTCACCACGAAACCGCGGCCGTCGAACGCGCCGGCAGGCTTTGTGCCGGGCGAGGCTTCGCGCCACGACAGCGCCGGACGAATGAGATCGGCGAGACGCTCCAGGATATCGACCCGCACCGCGCGTTCGCCGCATTGCCGGTAGCCCAGCACGCGGTAGGCGTCGCGATCGAGCAGCTTGTCGACCGGGAACGACGTGCGGCCGCTGCCCGCGAGGTGCTGCGCACCCGACAGCGCCGACATGTCGACATTGTCCTGCTTCTGCGCCCACAGCAGCGATGCCAGCGCGCGTGCCGCCGGCTTCAGCAGCGGCGGGACGTAAATATGATAGGCGCCGAACCGCACGCCGTATTTACGCAACGATGCCCGCGACAGCTGATCGAGATCCTTCATCTCGGCCGCAATCTTTTGCCGCTCCAGCACGCCGAGCGCCTCGATCAATTGAAAGGCGATGCCGCGTGCGATCCCGGTGATGTCCTCGGCCTTGGCGAGTTCGAACAGCGGCCCCAGCAGTTTTTCGATATGCGTCTTCAGCCAGAGATCGAGCCGGGTCTGCACCGCTTCGCGCGGCGCGCCGGCCAGGCGTTCGTCGGAAATGATGCGGATGCGCGGATGCAGCACGTCATCGGCCGCAACCAGTTTCGCCACCGCGTCGCCAGTCCAGCGGATGGTGCCATCCGATGCCAGCAGAAACTGTTCGTCGGGCGCCGCCGCCAGTTTCTCGGCGCGTGCATCGATTTCACCGGCCAGCGCCTTTTGCGCGGTCGCCTGCAATGCCTTGGCATCGGAGCCGGCCTCGGCCGCGTCGGGCGCAAAGGTGAATCCGTCGAGGCGGCCGATCACATGGCCTTCTACGATCACTTCGCCGGTCTTGCCGATTTCCGTATTCAACATCGTGTTTTCCCGCAGGCGGCGCATCAATACACTGGTCCGGCGATCAACGAAACGCTCTGTGAGCCGTTCATGCAGCGCATCCGACAATTTATTTTCGACCTCGCGCGCGATTCCCTGCCAATGCTCAGGATCGGCCAGCCAGTCCGGGCGATTGGCGACAAAGGTCCAGGTCCGGATGTGCGCGATCCGGCTGGATAATGTGTCGATATCGCCGTCAACGCGATCCGCCTGCTCGACCTGGGCGGCGAACCAGGCATCCGGAATCCTGCCCTTGCGCATCAGAAAGCCAAACAGCGTCGTTACCAGTTCGGCATGCGCCGCGGGCGCGATCTTGCGGTAATCCGGAATCTGGCAGGCATCCCACAGCCGTTCCACCGCGGCAGCCCCATGCGCCATTTCGCGCACATCGGCGTCGCGCGCGGCGTGATCGAGCACGCGCAGATCCTCCGCGATCGGGGCGCGGGTCAGCGCTTCGTGGGACGGCGCCAGCGCCAACGACACCTGCAAGCTCCCGAGCGAAGAAAAATCCAGCCTCGAATTACGCCATTGCAGAACCTTCACGGTTTCGAAGGTGTGATTCTGCAGCGCGTTGACCAGTTCCGGCTCGAACGGCGCGCACCGGCCGGTGGTGCCGAAGGTGCCGTCGCGGGTGGCGCGCCCGGCGCGGCCGGCGATCTGCGCGAATTCGGACGGATTGAGGCGCCGGAATTGATAACCGTCATATTTGCGATCCGAGGCGAACGCGACGTGATCGACGTCGAGGTTGAGCCCCATTCCCACCGCATCGGTGGCGACCAGATAATCGACATCGCCGGACTGGAACATCGCCACCTGGGCGTTGCGGGTGCGCGGCGACAGCGATCCGAGCACGACCGCGGCACCGCCATGCTGGCGCTTGATCAGTTCGGCGATCGCATAGACCTCGTCCGCCGAAAACGCGACGATCGCGGTGCGCCGCGGTTGCCGCGTGATCTTGCGGTCGCCGGCGAATTCAAGCTGCGACAGCCGCGGCCGGGTGACAATGCTGGCGCCGGGCAGCAACCGCTCGATGATCGGGCGCATGGTGGCCGCGCCCAGCAGCAGCGTTTCGTCGCGGCCGCGGCGATGCAAGATGCGATCGGTGAAGACGTGGCCGCGTTCGAGATCGGCGGCGATCTGGATTTCATCGACCGCGAGAAACGACACGTCGAGGTCCCTCGGCATGGCCTCGACGGTGGAGACCCAGAACCGCGCCTTCGGCGGCTTGATCTTTTCCTCGCCGGTGATCAGCGCGACGGAATCCACCCCGGCGCGATCGGCGATCTTGTTGTAGACCTCACGCGCCAAGAGGCGCAGCGGCAAGCCGATGACGCCGGAAGAGTGCGCCAGCATCCGCTCGATGGCGAGATGGGTCTTGCCGGTATTGGTCGGCCCGAGCACCGCGGTGACGCCGAAACCGGGAGCCCGTCCGTTGGCGAACGTCGGCGCTGAAGAAGAAAAAACCATGTTTTCCGGAGATTTCTGCGTCGTTGGCATTGGCGAAGTGTTTCACAATGCGACGCATTTGAGGTCGCGGCTTAAGCTCTGGAACGAGTCCGGAACGAATCGCGCCCGAATCGGTGACTCCTATCCACTCCGGCTTCGTTCACCGCAACATCTCGCGCTGGCGCCGCAGACCGGCACTAGATCAAGTTTGGCGCGGGTGGACAAGAGAAGGCATGGCGGCGAAATCCTTAAAATGTGTGCGACCGGCGAGTCGAATCAGAATGCGGAAAGAGTCAACCGGGATTTGTGGTCTCCAAAACCGTCATTGCGACGGCCTGAAGACCGCATCACTGCGTTTTGGCGACGCGCGGCGGCGTCGCCGAGGTGATGAACTGGGTGGCTTCCAGCATGGCGGTGCCGAGCGGCGTCGGAACCATCATCCGGAACGGGACCAGGATGCGGGTTCCGGCAACCGGCGCGAACGCGATTTCGATGTTGCGCTGCGCGGCGAGGTATTTGATCACGACGCGATCGGGGATGTAGCCGGCGATCGGCGAGAAATAGACCGCGCAGACCACCACGGGGCCCTGATAGCCCTTTTCGGCCTTTACCGTTTCCATGCGCTTGTAGTCGAGTTTGAGATCGTAGCGCATGCGGCCGTCGAAAATCGCAGCGCCGGTGCGGCAGGCCTCGGGGCTGAGCGGATCACCCGAACCGGGGACCCGCAGCATCGATCCCGTCATCGGGTCGACGACGCCGCGGCGATGCGCGTCGGTCACGGGAATCCGATCAGGATCGACCGGAGGCTCCGGCTCGATCGCGTATTCGCGAATGTTGCCGCCGGATAAAACCATGTGGATCACTTCGGTTTTCTTCGACGTCGTGGTGCTGGCCGAATAATTCGTCGCCACCAGTGCGCCGTTGACGACGCGCCCCACCGAGGCCCCGGTGCCGGTGCCGCCGGCGAACGCCTTGAGCAATCCGGCGGTGCCGCCGGAGGCCGCGGCGGTAAACTGATCGTCCGATATATCGATGGTCCATGCGCCCTTGCCGACGGGGATGCCGGCCAGCGTTGCCTCATAGCGCGCGTCAAGCTTGCCCTGGGCGAGCGCGAAATGCGGGTGCGTCAACAGCAGCAATGCGCCGACGCACAGCCCGCCCAACAGCCGCAGTGGAAATTGGACCGGCCGGAGTGCAATCATGCGATATCTGATCACTGAAAGGCGGTCCTCAACTGCGCGCGGGCAATCTGTCATTTAAGCAAAAATATCCGGCAAACAACGCGCGTTCCGCAAAAGCACGCCTGGACCGATCCCGGCGTGGATACCGGCTCTGCGAACAGCATACGCGCAAATTGATTTTGGTGC
>JAJYAH010000738.1 GCA_021779635.1 Pseudomonadota bacterium
GCTCGGCAAGCTGCCCTACGATTTGTTCGGCAAGACGGTTCTGATTATCGGCTTCGGCCGCATCGGGACGCGAACCGCCAAGCGCTGCCTCGCCATGGAAATGAATGTTCTGATCCACGACCCCTACAGGGCGCCCGAGGAGATCAAGGCAGCCGGATGTGAAGTGGTCGCCGATCTCGATGCGGCGCTGCCGCGCGCTGATTTTGTCAGCATCCACTGCCCGAAGACACCGGAAACGATCGGAATGTTCAATGCCGCGCGGCTCAGGCGGATGAAACCTTCGGCCTATCTGATCAACACCGCGCGAGGTGGAATCGTCGATGAAGCGGCACTTTATGATGCGCTTTCGTCCGGCAAGCTCGCTGGCGCGGGTCTGGATGTTTTCGAGCAGGAGCCTCCGCCCGTTCCCAATTCACTGTTCGAGCTTCCCAATGTCATCATTGCCCCGCATGTTGCAGGCGTGACCCGGGAAGCCGTCGATCGGATGAGCGAACAAACCGCGCGCAACATCCTGAGCGCACTCGAGGGTGAACCGATACGCCAGAACGTCATTAATCAGGACGTGCTCGGCTGATCGAGCTGCAATTGGCCGAGGCCGTAGCCGGCTCACACGCCTTGGCCCCCTGGAGCAAGACCATGGCTTTCAAAGAATATGGCAACCATGACGCGGTAGGTCTTGCCGAACTCGTTCGAAAAAGGCAGGTCAGCGCCGGGGAATTACTGGACGAGGCGATTGCGAGGACCACCAAAGTCGATCCAAAGATCAATGCGGTGGTCGTCAAGCACTACGACTATGCGAAGCGACAAATCGACCGGGGACTTCCGGATGGTCCGTTCACCGGCGTGCCGTTTCTGCTGAAGGATCTGGAGTTTCTCGAGGGCACGCGCACCACATCGGGGGCGAGCATTTACAGGGACCATGTTGCATCTCATACCGGCACCCTCGCCCGGCGCTTCCTCGACGCGGGCCTCACGATCTTCGGTAAAAGCTCGAGCCCGGAGTTCGGATTGATGCCGACCACCGAATCCCGCCTGTTTGGTCCGACGCGCAATCCGTGGAATCTGGAACATTCCTCGGGTGGATCTTCGGGAGGCGCGGGTGCAGCCGTTGCGGCGCGCATTGTTTCCGTCGCGCATGCGAGCGACGGAGGCGGTTCGATACGTATTCCGGCCTCCGCATCAGGGGTATTCGGGTTGAAACCGACCCGCGCGCGCAATCCGGTCGGTCCCGAGCGCGGCGAAGGTTGGGGCGGATTTGCCTGCGGTCACGTGCTGAGCATCAGCGTGCGCGACAGCGCGGTGATGCTCGATGCTATCCACGGACCCGAGCCGTCGAGCCTCTATGTGGCACCAAAGCCGGAGCGGCCTTTCGCTGAGGAGGTCGGTCGCGATCCGGGCCGGTTGCGCATCGCCTTTACCGACAAATCGCCCTATGGCGAGACCATCGACCCCGAAATTGCGGCAGCGGTTCGGGAAGTAGCTACCCTGCTGGCAGGTCTTGGCCATCACCTCGAAGAGCGCGCACCAGCTTTGGCCGCCGATCCGGCGGTCGTGATGGCGACCATCGTCAGCGCCACTACCGGACTCGCTGTCCGGTTCGCCGAGCAGCAGTTTGGCCGCGCCATGACAGACCAGGATTTCGAGATCTTGACGCTTGCAACGGCGCACAATGCGAACAAGACCACCGCGATCGATTATACCGGTGCGCAACTTAGCGCTTTCCGGATTTCGCGCGGGCTGGCAGACTTCTTCGAGACTTGCGATCTGTTTCTTTGCCCAACGCTTTGCTCGCCGCCCCTGCGAATTGGTGAAATCAATCCGATGTCATGGGACCTGTCTCATATTTCGCCGATCCTGAGGCGCCATATGCCGGCAACCGCCCTGTTCAATATGTCTGGCCAGCCGGCGATGTCGGTGCCGCTGGCATGGAGCAGCGCCGGTTTGCCGCTTGGAATGATGTTCGCGGCCCGTTTCGGTGATGAGGCGACGTTGTTTCGCGTGGCGGCCCAACTCGAGCAGGAGCGGCCGTGGAAGAAGAGAAAACCGCCGGTTTGCGCGTGAATCGACAAAACTCGGCCGCATTCGGGGTCGACGAAAGCCTGCCCTCGCGGGCGACGGGACTCGTTTCCGGCACCCTGCGTTGCCTCTGGAGATTGAAACATTGAGTTCGAGCGACCCGACCGATCATGCGCTGGCGACCATCGCCAGCATTCTCGATCACCCGGGATCCCATCACGAGCCTGAAAAGGCTCCAGCTGAAGATAGCCCCGATGCTTCCGGAGGGGTCGAGGCTGACGGCTATTCGAAACTCGGTCCCGGCCCCATGGACGCCATACGTTTTAAATGGAGCGTCCGCCGCGACGGCGATGGCCGCTATTTCGTGGATGAGACCATCGGCGAGAATTCCCAACCGATGAGCACCGGCCCGATGTCACCGGATGCGGCAATCAAGTTCGTCGACGATCGCGAGAGCGAGGCGCGGCAGCGATTTGAGATGCTCAAGAACGAAATGACCGGGCGTGTCGCCGCAGCGAATATGGATCGTACGGACGACGGCGAGATTTAACGCGGCCGAAGTCCCGGGACTCGATGCCTAACGAGACTTGATACTTAAAGACCTGACGCTCAGAGACCTGACGCTCAGAGACTTGGCTTTCCCAGGAAATCCTTCTTGGCGAGATCGACGCCGCAATGCCGCAGGATGTCGTAGGCCGTCGTCACGTGGAAAAAGAACTGCGGCACGCTGAAGGTCAGCAACAGTGAGCGTCCGGTAAATTTTCGCGTCGAACCGTTCCGGAATGTAAAGACGACTTCCTTTTCTGCGGTGCCGTCGATTTGCGCGGGCCGCATGCTTCCCACGAAATCCCTCGCGGTCGCGATGCGTGCCTTGAGTTCGGGAATGTCAGGCTCGGTATACGGAAATGCCGGAGGATCAATGCCGGCCAGCAGAGCGCAGGCAAGGATCGCGTGCCCTCCCACTACATCCCCTGATCGCAACCGACTCCGGCGATCAGCCTTCCGATCGCGCTTCGAACGCAGATCATGTGCTGGGTCAGGCGGTGCCGCTTGCCGCCGCGTGGCGCCATGTTCCCGGGCAGGTCGACCGCTCGGCTAATCTGGCGGGCCGCGTCGCCCGCTAGCCACCGACCTTTGCTGAATATTCCGCGTCCGTTACCGGCTCCATCCAGGTCACGTGACTTCCGTCCATCGATTCCTGCACCGCGATATGGGTCATGCCGTTGGTCGGAGACCCACCATGCCAATGTTTTTCGCCAGGCGGAATCCAGACGACATCGCCGGGCCGGATTTCGCGTAGCGGGCCGCCCTTGGTCTGGATGCGCCCCAGACCCGAGATGACGTACAGCGTCTGACCGAGCGGATGCGAATGCCAATTTGTCCGCGCGCCCGGCTCAAAAGACACGCTGTTCGCGACAACCCGCGCCGGTGCCGGCGTGGCGACGATCGGGTCCTGCCACACCGTGCCGGTGAAGTACTCCTTCGGCGCCCGGCGCGTCGGGCGAGAGCCGGCGAGATGAATATCCATGGGTTTCCTCCTGCAAGCGCTCTACCCGGCGGGGCCGAAACTATTTTTTAGATGCCGCGTAGCGCGCCTTGGTCTCAGCGTTCATGGGATAGAGGCCGGGCAGAACCGCGCCGTTGTTGACCTGCTCGACAATCCAGCCTTCCATCCGCTCCTGCTCGGCGCCTTCGGCGAGAATGAGATCGAGGAATGCCTTCGGAATCACGACGGCGCCGTCCTGGTCCGCGACGATAATGTCGTCCGGGAAGATGGCAACGCCGCCACAACCGATCGGCTCACCCCAACCGACGAATGTCAATCCGGCGACCGAGGGCGGCGCGGCGTAGCCGTCACACCACACCGGCAGGCCGGTGCCGAGCACGCCTTCGAGATCGCGCACCACGCCATCGGTGACCAGCGCAGCCACCCCGCGCTTGACCATGCGCGCGCACAGAATATCGCCG
>JAJYAH010000739.1 GCA_021779635.1 Pseudomonadota bacterium
ATCTTATGAACAGCATCTGAACTATGCCGGCATCGGGCAAAACCAGCCGGTGGTGCCGGGCGGTTTTTCATCCAACCATGCCCTTCAAGGCACCCCGGAATTCGCGTATGGCCTCACCGACTGGTGGGAAGCCGGCTTCTATCTGCCGTTCGCCGTCAGCGGTGACGGTCAATTCCTTTCAGACGGCGCCAAGATCCGCAGCCTGTTCGTCGTTCCGGATGCCGCCAAACGAAGCTTTTTCTACGGAGTCAATTTCGAACTTGGCTATGAATTGCCGCGGTTCTCCTCGACCCCCTGGGGGCTCGAAATCAGGCCGATCATTGGCGTGCGCAACTCGGAGTGGGAATTCATCGTCAACCCGATTGTCGACGTAAGTTTCGGGCCAGGCGGAGAAGCCGATTTCGCGCCGGCTGTGCGACTTGCCCGCAATCTCGGAGACGACCGCTTCATCGGTCTCGAATATTATGCAGACTTCGGCAAGATCGGAAGCTTCCTGCCGCTGCAACAGCAAAGTCAGCAATTGTTCGCCGTCACCGATTTCAAGGTCGGCAAAGTCGACGTGGAACTTGGTGCGGGCTACGGCTTCACCACAGGATCAGATCGATTTGTCCTCAAAGCAATTGTCGGCTACGCATTTCCGGTTCCCGGGAAAAATGGCGGGGAAGATTCGGCGCCTGCGCCACTGAAGATGGGTACACCTTCCCGGCCGCTCCAGAGCGCTTGGGCGCTGAACCCGGCCAACTAGACCACGATCGGTTCTGATTGAATAAGAGCCGACGGCCTAAAGCCACCGAAGCAGAAGCGGCACAATGAGCGAGGTGGCGACGCCATTGAGGCCCATCGCGATGCCGGCGAAGGTGCCGGCGATCTCGTCTACCGCGAATGCGCGCGCGGTGCCGATGCCGTGCGACGCCAGGCCAACCGCAAACCCGCGGGCGGCGTAGTCGGTGATCTTCAGCGCATTCATCAGCGGGGTGACGATAACCGCGCCCATGACGCCGGTTGCGATCACCAGGACGGCCGTCAGCGCCGGCCGCCCGCCCATGCTCTCCGATATCGCCATGGCGATGCCCGCCGTTACCGATTTCGGCGCCAGCGATACCAGAATTTCGCGGGGCACGCCGAACGCGGCGGCGACCGCGACGACGGAAACGACCGCTGTCACCGCGCCGGCCAACAACGCGACCATCATCGGCACGATATTGGCGCGGACCAGCGTCAGGTGGCGAACCAGCGGCACCGCGATGGCGACGGTGGCCGGACCCAGCAGGAAGTGCACGAATTGCGCCCCCTCGAAATAGGTCTGGTAGGGCGTGCCGGTCGCCACCAGAACGCCGCCGACCAACGCGATGGCGATCAGCACGGGATTGACCAGCGGATGACGACCGCAGGCCCGCGCGATGGCATCCGCCGCAATCCATGCCACCAGCGTCAACGCCAGCCAGAGCAGCGGCATCGCCGAGAGATAGACCCAGATCGAAAACGGATGGGTCATGAGCCGCCGTCCACGGGCGCGGCGCGCGTGATCGCGCGCTTCACGACGATGAAGACGTAGACCGTGACGATGAGGGTCAGCACGGTCGAGACCAGTAGCGCGACAAAGATCGGGAACGCATAGCTGCCGATCAGCGGCAATTGCTGGACGATGCCTACCCCCGCCGGAACGAACAGCAGCCCCAGCGAGCCGAGCAGCGCTGACGCCGTGACACCGAGATCGGTTTTCTCGATGGCAGCGATCTCCGCCCCCACGATGCGGGCATAGACCACCGCAAGCACCGCGAGCAGCGCAAGACCGATCACCGGGCCGGGCACCGCCAGACCCAGCGCCTGCGTCAATATTTCACCGGCGAGTTGGCAGGCGAGCAGCAAAGCGAGAGCACGGATCATGGCTTCGATCGTTGGTCAGGAAGACGAAAAGCGGGCGATACAAAAAGTCAGCGCGACAACAGGTTGGTTTTAGCCAGATCGAGAACCTCGTCACCGCGGCCGCTCATCACGGCCCGGAGCACCCACAGGCTGAACCCCTTGACCTGCTCTGCCGTGATCGCCGGCGGCATGGAAAGCTCCTGCGTCGCCGTCACCACGTCAAGCACCGCCGGACCATCATAAGCCAGCACGTCGCGGATCGCATTCGCCAGGTCGCCCGGATCCTCCACCCGCACCGCATGGATACCCATGGCGCGGGCCATGGCGGCGAAATCCGGGTTTTGCAGATCGACTCCGGTTTCGACGAATCCCGACGCCTTCATCTCCAGCGCCACAAAGCCGAGCACACCATTGTTGAAGATCACGACTTTCACCGGCAGCTTCATCTGTGTCAGCGTGATGAGGTCACCCATCAGCATGGCAAATCCGCCGTCGCCCGACATCGACACCACCTGGCGGCCGGGCTGCGATGCCTGAACGCCGATCGCATGGGCCATGGCGTTGGCCATCGAACCATGAACCCAGGACCCGACCAGACGCCGGCGCCCGTTCATCGCCAGATAACGCGCGGCCCAGATGGTAGGCGTGCCGACGTCGGCCGTGAAGGCGGCATCGTCGGAGGCCTGCTCGCTGAGCAGACGCGCCAGATATTGCGGGTGGATCGGCTTGTTGCCGGGTGTGCCGCGGGCCAATTCGTCAAGGCCCGCGCGGGCTTTCCTGTAATGCGCGAGGCTATCGTCGAGATGCTTCCGCGTGGTTTTTGCCGCAAGCTTCGGCAGCAGGGCCTCGATGGTGGCGCCGACGTCGCCGACGAGGCCGAGATCAAGCTTGCAGCGCCGGCCGAGATTTTCCGGCCGGATGTCGACCTGGGCGATCTTGGCATCGTCGGGGAGAAACTGCTTGTAGGGAAAATCGGTTCCCAGCATCAGCAGCACATCGCAGGCGCGCATGGCGGCATAACCGGAGGAAAATCCGATGAACCCGGTCATGCCGACGTCATACGGGTTGTCGTATTCGACATGGTCCTTGCCCCCGAGCGCATGCACGATCGGGCTTTTGAGCACCTCCGCGAGCTTCATCAGGCTGTCATGGGAACCGGCGCAGCCGCGCCCGCAGAACAGCGTGACACGCTGGGCGGCGTTCAGGAGGCCGGCCAGGACAGTCAATTCCGCTTCGGCCGGGCAAACGACAGGTATTGCCGGCAGCAGCCCGGCATTGGGTGAAATGCCGCGCTTGGGCGCCGGTCGCAGCGCTACGTCGCCAGGAATGACCAGCACGGCGACGCCGCGTTTTCCGACCGCCGCACGAATGGCGTTTTCCAGCACATAGGGAAGTTGCGCCGGATCGGAAACCAGTTCGCAATAGTGGCTGCATTCCCTGAATAGTTCCTGCGGATGGGTTTCCTGAAAGTAGCCGCCGCCGATTTCGCCGGACGGAATCTGGGCCGCGATCGCCAGCACCGGGGTGCGGCTGCGGTGTGCATCGAACAAGCCGTTGATGAGATGAAGATTGCCGGGCCCGCACGAACCGGCACACACCGCGAGCCCGCCAGTGATTTGCGATTCGCCGGCGGCAGCAAAGGCCGCCACCTCCTCATGCCGGACATGGATCCAGTCAATCGTCTTCCGCTTGCGCAGCGCCTCGGTCAAGCCGTTCAGGCTGTCACCGACCACGCCGAAGACACGTTTCACACCGGCTTGAATCAGTGTTTCGGCGATAAGGTCGGCGACATTTTCGATGGGCATGGAGCTTGTCCCTCTCTCGGGTCTTTTGACCATCAGTGTTCGGCGTCGTTGGACTGGCGACCCACATCATGTTCGGCGCGACGCGACCGCGCAAGTTTCGGCATCATCATTCTAGGGCATCCGCCGCCGGCTTCCTATGACATCAACACATCGCAGGGACGATTGGCCGCCTTGGGCCAAAAGGGACTGGTCGGACCAGACTAGACGACCGATTCCATGAAATCGGCATTGATGGAACTGGAAGGGTGTTGGCGGATTCCTCATTTGCAGTTGGCTGAATGAGGAATGGCATCATGGCAAGATGGCGG
>JAJYAH010000740.1 GCA_021779635.1 Pseudomonadota bacterium
GCGCTTGCTCGCTGGCATGGGCGGTCTTTTTTTGTACGTCTGGCCGTGCCGGTCGAGAAGCTTCCACACCGCGGTCCTCACAACCGTGACCGCGCGTTCGTCCCGCAACCGCTCGACCATCTCGTCAAGCGCCGTGTCAGGCGCCTCGGCAAGCACGCTCAGAATGAAATTCGCATGCGCATCAAGCACGGCGCCCTTCGGCTTGCCCTGTTTGGCAGGGCGAACCGCCCCCGTCGCGCGCTTCAGCCGTGCCCATGTCCCGGCCGTCGCAATCCCGATCGCAAACTGCGCCGCCGCCTGACGCGTCGATAACTCTCTTTCGATCGCCCCAACCATAGGATCGCGTGGTGCTCCTCCCGGGTTGGGCGGCTGCATCTATCGGCTGCGAACCGATGTCGCCGGCTTGTCGCGTATCCCGCTATCGAGTTGATGCGCATGACAAGCTGCTGCTGGTTTTATAGATCCCAAGTGTGCGGTGTTTCATGAAACCGAAGTGGGTTCATGCGGAAACGAAAATTCGCCTTATTGACGGCCGACCCGGTAGTTTTGCATGATGGCTGCGTCAGTACGCCGTATGGCGTGGTGGCACAAACGGATTGAATCGGCGCGAGTCTCCTACTTTAGCCTAGCGCTTGCGCCAATTCCGGAACCGCTTGATACAGATCCGCGACCAGGCCGTAATCGGCAACCTGGAAGATCGGCGCGTCTTCATCCTTGTTGATCGCGACGATGACCTTGGAATCCTTCATGCCGGCGAGATGCTGGATCGCCCCGGAAATGCCGATCGCGACGTAAAGCTCCGGCGCCACCACCTTGCCGGTCTGGCCGACCTGCCAGTCGTTCGGCGCGTATCCGGCATCGACCGCGGCGCGCGAGGCGCCGACGCCGGCGCCGAGCTTGTCGGCGAGCGGCTCGATATATTTGGCAAAATTCTCGCGGCTCTGCATGGCGCGGCCGCCGGAGACGATGATCTTCGCCGATGTCAGTTCCGGACGATCGCTCTTGGCGACTTCCTCGCCGACGAAACTGGAGAGGCCAGGATCGGCGGCCGGGGCGGCATTTTCCACGCTCGCGCTGCCGCCGTCGCCGGCCGCGGCGAAGGTGGAGGTCCGCACCGTGATGACCTTCTTGGCGTCCTTCGACTTCACGGTCTGGATCGCGTTGCCGGCATAGATCGGCCGCTCGAACGTGTCGGGCGAAACCACCTTGATGATTTCCGACACCTGCATCACGTCGAGCAGGGCGGCGACGCGCGGCATCACATTCTTGAAGCGCGAGGTCGCGGGCGCAACGAAGGCGTCATAGCCAGGGGCCAGCGCCACGATCAGCGCAGCCAGCGGCTCGGCGAGGTCGTGGGCATAGGCGGCGTTGTCCGCCAGCAGCACCTTCTTGACACCGGCGAGCTTGGCCGCCGCGTCGGCGGCGGCCCTGGCGTTTTCGCCGGCGACCAGCACGTGCACTTCGCCGCCCAGCGCGGCAGCGGCGGTCAGCGCCTTGTTGGTGGAGTCCTTGATCGACGCATTGTCATGTTCGGCAATCAACAACGTAGTCATCAGAGAACCCCGGCTTCAGTCTTGAGCTTCGACACCAACTCGGCGACGTCCTTGACCTTGACGCCTCCCTTGCGGCCCGGCGGTTCGGAGGTCTTGAGGATCTCCAGATGGGCCGTAAGATCGACGCCGTAATCGGACGCGCTCTTGTCGGCGATCGGCTTCTTTTTCGCCTTCATGATATTCGGCAGGCTGGCATAGCGCGGCTCGTTCAGCCGCAAATCGGTAGTTACGATAGCCGGCCCCTTCAGTTTCACGGTCTGCAAGCCGCCATCGACTTCGCGCGTCACCTTGAAATCGGAACCATCGACCTCAAGCCTGGAGGCAAAGGTCGCCTGCGACCATCCGAGCAAGGCCGCAAGCATCTGGCCGGTCTGGTTCGAGTCGTCGTCAATCGCCTGCTTGCCGAGAATCACGAGGCCGGGCTTTTCCTCGTCGGCGATGGCTTTGAGAATTTTCGCCACGGCCAGCGGTTCGACATTGCCGTCCGCCTTGACCAGAATGCCGCGGTCGGCGCCCATGGCAAGGCCGGTGCGGATGGTTTCAGCCGCTTGCGCCGGGCCGATCGACACCACCACGACCTCGGTTGCCTTGCCGGCCTCTTTCAGGCGCAGGGCCTCCTCGACGGCGATTTCATCGAACGGATTCATCGACATCTTGACGTTGGACAGTTCGACGCCCGATCCATCGCTCTTGACGCGGACCTTGACGTTGTAATCGACCACCCGCTTTACCGGTACCAGGACCTTCACGCTTATTAAAGCCCTCTTTTTTCAGATTCTAACTAACGACCGTTCGATATCCGATCTGGTCGAAAAGGCGGTGGCTTGTCAAGGTTTACATAGGCCGTCTCAAGCGGTCAGGTCACAGTGATCCCACCGCTGCCTAGCCGATGCTGCCAAATACCATCGCTGTCCCATCTGGTCGATGCCGCGTTCACACTATGACTTCGGCCGGGTCAACCCGACGCTCAAAGGCTGGAGTTCGTTCAGCCAAAACGGGTTGCTTCGCACGGGATCTCTGCTCCTGGATAGAGCAGCAGAGAATCTGGAGCGTTCTATGAGGCCGCGCTCACGCGAGGGCGCGGCAGGCGCTTATGACGCGACCTCATTGGAGCCGGACTGAACACGAAGGGTGCGGGAGTATATGCGCGGTTTTGCAGCTATGGTCATTGTTCGAGATCGCAAGGCCCGATCTGCTGGCTCAGCGCGTAACACAGAGACACGAGATGTACGCATCGGAGAAGAGTTGAGGTCAGACGCGCTTCGCCGGAGATCGCGGTTGACTTTCTGCTACATCGAATGGTTGTCGCTCCTCTGTGTGGCCGCACGGATTTGGGAATGTTCGCGATGATCGAGACTCTGGGAGCGGAATGACGAATGATGATCGTCGTGCAGAGCATGAGCTGGCTCGCGATGTGTCGCATCGGAACGGCGATGTTCGAGGGCTGGAGCGGCTAAAGCTGTGTCGAAAGCGCTCGATGATGCGCATGACGCCACCACAATCAGGAGAGGCGGGAACCTCGGCCCTGGTCTGAGCGCTCGAATCCACGTGCAACGGTTCGCTATTGTTTTGCGCTGTCCGCTCATGACTAAGAATGGAGCGGCAAAGGGCAAGCTTGGCGGCGCGGTGGCGGTTGGCCATGAAGCCGAAGTGGCGGATGCGGTGGAACCCGTCGGGCAGCGTATGAAGAAGGAAGCGGCGAATGAACTCGTCGGGCCTGAGCTTCATGATTTTTGTTGCGCTGTTTTGGCGATAGTCCTTCCAGGTAAAGGCGACATGATCGTCGTCGAAAGCGACGAGCCGGCTGTAGGCGATCGCAACGCGATGGGTGTAGCGGCCGAGATAGGCCAAGACCTGTGTGGGGTCGCCGAAGGGTCGCTTGGCGTAGACGACCCAGTTGATGCGTTGCATGGCAGTGATGCAACCCCTGAAGGCATCGAGCGCGGCCAGAGACCCAAGGTCACCGAAGATGTAAGGCGCCGACGCTGAAGGCTGCTGACAGACGTTTGAGGAAAAGTGTGCGAAACAGTCTGAACAGCGGTTTGACGGCCAGGAAGAAGTTTCACCCGCAGCCGTCCTAGGCTCAACACGGAGATGATAACATGAGCGCAATCGGCTTTCAGCTTCCCGAAGACGTGGTTGCGGTGCGCGATGGGGTCATGCGGTTTGTCGAAGCCGAGGTTCTCCCGCGCCTGGAGCGCAACCACGCGCTGCTCAATGATCCGCGCCTCACCTATGCTGCCGACGGGCGTTATGCGCCGGAGGTGCGCGCGCTGATCCGCGAGGTGCGCATGGCGTCCGCCGCGGCAGGTTACTACGCGATGTGTGCGCCAGCCGCGATTGGCGGCGGCGGGCTCGGACATCTTGCCTATTATGTCGCCTGGGAGGCTATCTACCGACGAATCGGCGGCCATTCGATCCTG